>CAZEYI010000061.1:0-6480 GCA_964516785.1 uncultured Candidatus Peribacteria bacterium | reverse complement strand
AAACAACAAAACCTATCGGGGTTGCAGATCAAAAATATCTTGGACTTTTTGCTTTATGGAGAAGGGCATGATAAATATTTTCCTTTGGCCAAATGACTTGTAGATAAGTTACTAGCATATGAAACAAAGGATAAGATATCAAACAAAGTGAAATTTCCTTTTACTATCCCATCCGAATATACTAAGTCATTGGGATCAGATTATAGTACGCAGACAGCGATCATAAAAGATATGTTTGAAAAATGACTCCCTGACATGAAAAATCAACTAGAAACAGGAAGCACCAAGGTATGGTTTGCCGATCAAGAAGCGTGGAATAAGTTCAAGGAACAGAACAAAGACATAGTAAATTATGTTGTCAAAATGAGCAAAAAAGAGACTAAGACCAATAACAAAACTCAAACATCACGATCTGTTGCCAAAGCTGGTGAAAAAGGAGAAGAATTTATCCCAACCCCAAATGACAAACTTAAGGGAGGTATCGTGGTTATAGATTTCAATCTCAAAAATGTTAATACAGATGGCAAAGAAAAGAAGTTTATAAACAAAACTAAAGAACAGACAGCTATCATGTACCAACTCGTATATTGGAAGTTTATTGAAACTAAGTACGATCAATATATGGAGATCATACCAAGAATAGCAAATGATGCTACTGAAGAAAACAATTAATTATATCCAGTGTATTTTCTCAAAACCCCTGTCAATGCGACAGGGTTTTTGTATACTTTCGATATGCAAAAACTCTTCACCACCACGCCACACTCCGGCTTTATACACGAGATCTCACCTATCAAATGATCCAGGTTTATTGGGCTGATTTTTGTGGTACAGAGCAAAGATGACGTGAAGGTAAAATTAGACGAGGTTCGTAGTAGATATATAGACGCCACACATCATTGTTATGCTTATCGTATCGGGTGATTAATGAAGTCGTCTGATGATGGTGAGCCTTCCGGTACCGCAGGCAAACCCATATTGTCTGCCCTACAGAGATCGTGATTTGATACTATTTTATTAATAGTCGTAAGATATTTTGGTGGGACGATGTTGGGTGCGCCAGGCTTGATGAGAGCGTATGGCGAAGCCGCCAAGCAAACACTACAGGAAGTGCCGATTATACAGCAAGAAAAAACCGAGCAACAGACTTTCGCAATTACATACGAGACACTTCCTCAGGTCATGCAATTGTGCAAACAGTACGAGGCCAAAGTATCGCAGCAGAGTAGTGATTTATTAACACAAAAACTTAGTATTACCATAAATACGGGCTATAGCGACAGTCTTCGCCAACAGATATTGGCTCTCCATCGTAGTAATGCTATCTTGTAATTGCAGCTCGATTTGTTACAGTACGAGCAGTTTTTTGTATCTATAGTGGAGTATCGATGTCCCGACAAATGACCATCTGACTTGAAATTCATATCAAACTCAAATCCGCGACCAAGCTTTTTTGCCAATGTCAAAACATCCAAAATTTCGATAATCTCCTCCCAAATACACACATCTGTCCTGTTTGTACAGGGCAGCCCGGCGCTCTGCCTGTCTTGAGTAGAGAATGCCTACAGAAAGCCATTATCCTAGGCAAGACATTGGCCTGTACGATCAATCCCATCTCACGCTTTGATAGAAAGTCCTACTTCTATCCAGATCTCCCGATGGGATATCAGATCACACAATTTTTCAGTCCCACCAACACCAACGGAAAGGTTTCATACTACACCGATAACTTCACGACAGAGCATACTGTGAGTATAAGACAGGCACACATAGAGACGGATACTGCCAAAATGATCCACGATCAGGGTAGTGCATTGCTCGATTTCAATCGTGCAGGGACGCCATTGGTCGAGATAGTAACTGGTCCAGATTTTAGTTCGATCGACGAGGTAAATGAATTCCTCAAGGAACTCCAGAGGATGGTCAGATACAACGATATCGGTGATGCTGACATGGAAAAATGACAGATGAGAGTAGACGTCAATATTTCTATCCGTCCAGATAGTTCAGCTCCTTTGGGCACGAGAGTAGAATTGAAAAATATAAATTCTTTTGGTGCAGTGCGTAGAGCAGTAGAGGTCGAATACGCCAGACAAGTAGCACTCTATGATGCAGGTGAGTCCTTTGAACAACAGACTAGAGGCTGGGACGATGCCAAAGGCGAAAGTTATCTTATGAGAAAAAAATCCGACAACTTAGATTATCGTTATTTCCCAGAACCAGATCTGCCAGCTTTGCAATTACAGCCCAGTGATTTCGCTTGGCTAAACAATCCTGAGAGACAAATCAAAATACCAAACAACTTCACCAAGAAATACAAAGAAGCTTATTGATTCAATAAGGAGTATATTAATGCATTAATTAATAATCAAGAAAGTCTAGAATATTTTGAAGTAGTTGTTGATAAATGAGCTCAACCAAAAACTGCTGCAAAACGGTTGATATGACCAATTGCAGCTTATCTTGTTGATAAATTTATTCCACTAGCTGGCTTGTCGTTTGATCTAAATCAGTTTGTAGCCTTTTGCGCCCTCGCAGATAGTGGCACTATCAATGACAATCAGGCCAAAGAAATATTGGCTGTTATGTTACAAACAGGCCAAGATGCAGCGGACGTTGTTCGCGAAAAGTGATTTGATGCGCCAGGATTATCTGATGAAGAGATATCTACTATTGCACAGACTGTACTGGATGCAAATCCAGCTATCGTTGAGCAATATAAGTGAGGCAAGACGACGACGATATGATTTTTCACAGGACAAGTTATGAAACAAACTGCTGGCAAAGCCAAGCCACAACAAGTACAAGATATCTTACAGAAATTATTAGCATAACAAAAGCCCTCCAATTGGAGGGCTTTTGTTATCAGCCTGAGCAAAGCGAAGGATATAATATAATTTTATACTCTTCGTTCCACTCAGAGTGACAGAGGATTATCTATTATTTGCTATAATAAAGTTCTTCAATTCTGTTTCGCTAGCAAAAGTTCTTGGTGTCTGGAAGTCAGGCGACGTCCATAGATTACCAGATTTAGTTATTCTATAAACTTTGCCATTTGGTGCAACGATAACATTTGCCCCCAAGTTTGGTGTACCATCACTACCATCGACGAGTTCTCCATCAGACCATTTACCAGCATTGGCACCAGGATTCTGTCTGTCGATGTAGGCAGCAAATGCTTCCTTGGTATCAAAATATGCAGGCTTGATAAAGTCAGGAGAGTAGTATGCATTTCTTGTTTCATCAAAGGCTACTCTATATTTCTTATTGTTTGGTGCAGTATAGATAAGCACTGTTTCTACACCATCAAATTCATCATCTAGATAGTCTTGGATAAGCTCAAGGAAGTATTCCAATGATTGTTCTTCACCATTTGACAGATCGTCATCATCAAGCATATCTTCGATAGCATTTTCCAATGTTTGGAAGAATGCAAGTGCTCTACTTGGATTGCCTTCATAAGTATCTACCAAGAGATCAAAGATAAGAGATAATTGCAATCTTTCTCCTCTCGAGAGATCATTGTCATCATCGTTACTATTGTCTGTGGTTGTGATAGTCCATTCATCAGATACCGATCAGATAGACAGAGTCGTAGAAACTTCTTCATCTTCTTCGTCGCTTGAGATCATTTCTACTTCTATCTCATCGCCATTGTCTACCATACCAGTTGTACCTACGACGCTACCATTGATAAACAATACTCCATCAGTAACACTCGCCAATACTTGTACACCATTGCCAAGTCCACTCACCGTTATCTCATCAGATGTATAACTTTCATCCAAGTCTGCATCATCGATATCATCAAATTCGAAGTCATTAGCAGTTGTGTCATTTGATGATGATACGCTCGTACCTACGATAAACGATCCGGTATCGCTTGTTACCATATTTGATACGATATCGTATGCACGTACTCTCCAGTAATAGGTCCCAGTATTGAGTCCGCCAGTTGTAAGAGTAACAGTAGAATTTACTGTACTGCCAGATACATCGATAGATGAGAATCCACTGTTGTTATCTATATGATACACATATCCAGATAATCCAGCGCCACTATCGACCGCATCAGACCAATCAAGTGTAAATGTACCAGTCACTGTACCACCATTTGCAGGTGAGAGAAGTGTAAGGTTTGTAGGAGATATGGTATCCAAAATAACAGATTTTACCGTAGAGAATGGAGTCAATACTCCAGTTGTAAAGAGTGCTGTCAGATTTTTGAGCCCATCGCCAGCAGTAAGCTGGATAGCTTGTACACCGTATGGGAATGGAGCAAAGAGATTAAATCCTATAATAGTTGGACTCAAGTTTCCATTGATACTCACACTTGTAGACATATTTGAAGCCAAGATAGCTTGGAGTTGTGTTGTATTAGTATAGTAGGTATTACCACTTTGCACGACTGTACCAAACAAACTAGCAAAGTCCATGACTCCAGCTATTTGTCCAAGCGATACAGGTTGCAAGACAGTAAAGATATATGGTCCACCATTGGTACTGTTACCAGCATCGTCATAGGTAGTAAGCGTCCATTGGTAGATGCCATTTGGCAAAGTACTGAGACCCAGGTTGGTACTTAAGTTTACTGATGTGCCGTAACTAGTAGCAGGACCTGCAACGATATTACCATCATTGTCATACAAGGTGATAGTCGCATGATCAAATCATCCTGTATCTACATGATTCCAAGTAAAGTTGAATGGAGTAGTGCCGATAGTATTTTGTGAAGGATATGGATTGGTAATACTTGGAGCTGTCGTATCGACAGTAAATGTACTCGCAGCTGCTGTACTATTGCCTGCATTGTCTATAGCAGTCACAGTAACTGTTCGTACTGCATCAGTAAGTGTGAGTGTCATACTCTGAGATCCATATCCTGTTTGTTGAATAGTTGTAGTTCCATCAGTGACAGTAATATTGTATCCACTAAAGCTTGGCGTCCCAAATTCTGATCCAGTCCATGAGATGTTTACTATAGATCCAGATATTGTAGAACCTGATGTAGGACTCACTACTTGTACCGTAGGGGCAGTCGTATCGAGTATCACATTTGTACTTGCTGTGTATACATAAAAGCCTGTTGTATAAGCAACATTGAGATTGTATGATCATTCCACTACTGTATTGAATGCAGTAGGAAGTGACGCAGTTGTGTTGAGCGTGCCATTCATCGTCGTAAATGGCCCAGTGAGCGTATAATTTGCTTCGATATTGGTCGAGAGATCTACAGTAAATGATCCGTTGCTATACTGTGGTGTAGCAACTATAGATCCAGACAAGGTACTTGGCAAGACACCGTATACTATGACGTTAATTGATCCACTAATAGCTGGATTGTTGACATCATACACAGTGAGTTGGTATTCACCAGGATAAGTGATGTTGAGCCCACCAGTAAAGGTGTAAACGCCATTTGCGCTAGCTACCAATCCACTCGTCGATGGGATAGTAAAGGTATTGTATGGAGGATTTGGAGGTGTAGTCACACCAGTGATACTCCATGCTACCGTCCCATTGTATCCAGTCAACAAATTACTCGATGTATCGTATAATGAGATAGAAACATTATTTACACTGTTTGCATTCAAATTATTTGCGTTTGGTACGGATATAGTGAAGCCAGAGAAGTCATATTGGAACATAGTACCTGTACTTCGTGCACTTGTATTACCTAGATAATCAAAAGAACGTACTCTTCGATAGTAAATTGTCTGTTGTAAGCCTGATATGTCGGCAACATTACTCAAGTCAGAAAGTCCAGATAAAACCACATTAGTAAAGCCACTGTTGGTAGAGATCTGATATAGATATCCACTAGTTCCAACAAAATTATCTCGATTGACAGGGTCCCATGTGAGTTGGACGCTTGTACCTACAAAGGTGCCACTATTTATGGGAGTCAAATTAACAGGAACATCAGGGGCCGTTGTATCATATCCTCTGAGAACTCTATACACTGCTGATTGTTTAGTCCCAGTATAATAATATCCTGTTACTATTTTCTGCCCATCGCCTGTAGACCATTGGATGTTGATTGTTGTCGAACCATTAACAACACCTGTGTATGTTTGCATCACATCTCCTGTGATGACATAGTTGGCTGCTTCACTACTATATAGTACTAATTGAGATCCTGTAGTATTTATCAATCGAGCTTGGTATGTAGCTCATCCTGTTGCAGTCAATCTACCACCAAATCTATAACTATCACTAATGTGAAGATTTGTATTGTACAATCCACCAGCATAAAGTGCTAGAGTTGATGGAGTAGTATAGTGTACAGGCTGTACTTGACGTGGTACAAGTTCCCCAAACAGCATATCAGTAATAGAAACTATGGGACTCCATGATTGATAGCCATTTTCCCAACAAGAATTGCCAACTGTTGGTATGAATGATTGTGGAAAGGCTCTTATATAACAGTTTGCTGTATTGGATTGGTTCCCAATAGAACCATTGGTCCATGATAATCAT
>CAZEYI010000060.1:0-6513 GCA_964516785.1 uncultured Candidatus Peribacteria bacterium | reverse complement strand
AAAATTACAAATTGTAGATCTTAAACGAAAGAGAAAAGGCACATTACATAGGGATAATACCATAGATAACAATCTGGATTGTCTATTCTGTCATCATTGGCTACCCACTATACGAATGGTGTACCCATACAAACGTAGCTCCTCCGCAATATCATAGATATAGGTTTCTATACCTCACAATTTCTGTACAAAATCTGTTACCAATAATATCTTCTTTGGTCCTCCAAAGATTTTCTGAAAACGAACAAACCATTCATCAAAACTATATTGTTTAGCAACAGACAAAGAAGTATTTTTGTTCTTTGTATAATCTGAATCTCCCAGCAAAAGCTTTTCTATCATGGCTATAAGTTGCTTATCGGGAGATCCAACAAACTGTGCGATATTATAGTCTTCCAATACAAAAGACTCCAATCATCACTTCTTATATCCTACCACAGGCATACCTCGAGATAGAGCATTGAGTGCTGACAAACCAAATGTTTCCAGGAACAATGATGGCATGAGAATATAATCACTCTGTTTTGCGTGTTGCTTAATTATATCCAATGACTGAAATCAGAAATAATGGATATTTTTATCTTTGTGTGATAATTTTTTTATCTCCCTTTCATATCTGCCTGCTCAGAAAACAGTAATCACAAATGGCAATTTTTTTTGTTGACGCACAAAATACTGAAGCATCTGTATAATCGCGCCAAAGCCTTTTTCGTCATCAAGTCTACCAAAATACAAGAACTGCAATTTTGCCGACATAAAGCATCTACAGATAAATATTACAAACTACTTTCTTCTTTCCATTTTTGTATGCCTCATTGATCACCACTGAGGAGAACATCAGGGACTTTGTAGCCATATACTTCTGCTGGCTTCGTATATTGTGGATGCTCTAAATTTGCTCATCACTTTTTAATGCTATAACTCTCTTCTTCTCGACTTCATTGTTCTTTAATCACTCCTGAAACAAGTCTGACAATAGATTCTGTCATCACCATGGCTGGAGTCTCTCAGCCTAATGTCACGAAAGATCCTAACGATAAAACAAAAAACATATCTTCATACTTCTCGCGCATATACTCCACAAAACGATAATCTATGCCTTCGTATCTTCCACAGACAAAAATAAGATGATCGTATTTAGAAAATAAGTGAGCGTGTTTCTGTACAAAGATATCCTGACTTGGAGACGGCACAACAATTGCCCAAGCGCCTTCTATCTGGGCAACAATACTTTCTACCGCATCGATCACAGGCTGTGCTTTGATAAGCATACCATCACCACCACCATAGACAGTATCATCTACTTGCTGATGCTTATCGGTACAAAAATCTCTTGGAGTGATAACAGAAAATCTAAGCAATTTTTTTTCTTGCGCTTTTTTTATAATAGATGTCGACACAAAAGAGTCGAAAATTTCTGGAAACAATGAAACAAAATGAATATGCATCGCATATACAACGATAAAAACTTGTTTTACTATATCCTTTTGGTACAAAAAGTCGAGATTTAATTAGCGACAATAGATGAGCATATGACAAACAGTATATAGATTTTATGAGCCTGGCATCAAAATTTGACGATTATTTACCAAATGCATACTCCAAGCCATCCTTTTCTCGTCTTTTGATATCCTGACGATCTTGGTCTTTAGATGGATGGCTATATATGCAGAACAACAAAATATATACTATTTCGAGATTATTGCTTGGTGATTTCTCATAATATGCGTGCTACATACCGCCCTTAAATACGCCATCAAACATCGATGACGAGCAGAGTCTCGATTTCCGATTAGAGGATACGTACTCAGAACATATATGAGAAAATTCTTCTATTTAGACTATACTACGATCGAAAAATACGGAACGGGTAGGCTCATTTATATGATCAGTAAGGGCGCAGACGAACGAGCCTGAGCTATTATAGATAGCGTATACAGCTTCATAGATATAGGAGCAAAGTGTATATTTTTCTTTATACTGATTGCGACATTTAGCATCCGATACGCGATTGCTTTTGCTGCAGGATATGCACTGGTATTAGTCATTATACACCAGATCAATAAAGGGACCATTTATCGAAGAGAGAAAAGAAGAACAGCAGAGGAGATGGTATCCAAACAATTGGTTCGTATGATTATGAGTAAACAAGAGGTCCTCCAGTCACATAAAACACAAGAAGAGATAAAGTATCTTGATGAACAAAATGAAGAATCAAACAAAGCCAATATTAGAGTCAACGATTATCTACGAGGCATGTTCAATGTGCCATTGGTACTCATATATGCCATTATCATAATAGTCTTATTTTATACAGTCACGAATATCAAACAATGAACCTTTGTTTTTGCTGATTTTGTAGCAGCCACAACCATGATAGGATATCTCATGGCCTCTACCTTGCGCTCTACAGAAGTATTTAAAGACATAACAAAAAACTTTACCTATATCCAAAAAATTCGAGACTTTTTCGACAACACAAAAACCATCCAATGATATTATAGAGGCAACAATTTTATATACAAACAAGGTGATATAGACATCAAAGATGTAGACTTCACCTACGACGAATGATCAATTGTTTTCCAAAATTTTTCATGTACTATTAAAGGAGGCAAAAAAACCGCTTTTGTTGGAGGAAGTGGATGAGGCAAATCTACCATACTCAAGCTTCTAGCCTGATATCTCCATCCCGACAAATGAAGCATCCATGTAGACAAACAAGATCTCAGTAATACAGCACTCAAAACATATTATCCACATATCGGATATCTCACACAAGAGCCCACAGTATTTGATGGAACAGTGTATGAAAACCTCATCTATGCACTCGAATGAAAGCCATCCAAAAAGACAGTAGACAAAGCGATCAAAGACGCAGGTTGTGAATTCATCTATGATTTCCCTCAATGACTAGATACTGAGATCGGTGAACGTGGCATCAGGCTATCAGGTGGACAACGTCAACGTCTAGCCATAGCCAGAATTTTTCTCAAAGACCCAGAAATCATCCTCCTAGATGAACCCACGAGCGCCCTCGATTCTATCAGTGAAGAAAAAATAGCAGAAGCATTGCATAGGTTGTTTGAAAAGAGAACCGTTATCATTATCGCACATAGATTGCAGACCGTCAAAGAAGCTGATGACATTATTGTCATAGAAGATGGAGAAATTGTCGAACGTGGAACACATGCACAACTTGTTCGCAAAAAAGGAAACTATGCTAAGATGCTTGAGCTACAATCATGATTCTAAAATCATCTTGCATCCAAAGGCACAAACACTATCCCAAGTGTAATTTTACAGCAAAAACAAAACCCCAATGCCTATGCAAAAAATCAAAACCTTTGCAACAGTCGGCTTAGAGTGATTCGAGATACAAGTAGAAGTAGACAGCAATAGATCTCTCCCTATTATTGAAATTATTGGCTTACCAGATGCAGCTATCAAAGAGTCCAAAGAACGCATCAGAGCAACTTTTCGTAACGTCGGCATAGAACTTCCACAGCGCAAGATAGTCCTCAATCTCGCACCATCCGATATCAAAAAAGTAGGAACTAGTTTCGATGTGCCGATGGCTTTAGCCATCCTACTCCTCATCCAAGAAGGCAAGTTTCATCACGCAGACCAGATCGACAAGTTCTTATTTTTTGGTGAAATAGGACTCGACGGAAGTATCAAAAGAGTAAATGGATTGCTTCCTTCTGTAATCAGTGCCACGAGAAAATGATATACTCACTTTTTCGTCCCAGAAGACAACAGATACGAACTCGAGTACATTCCCAATATCACGATCTATCCACTCAAACACTTCCAAGATTTGGTGGATTTTTTTGTAAAGGGGGAAGCCATCACAAAAGTATCTCAAGCTAAAAACATTGAACAACTCTATCAAAACAATAGCCACTATGACGTAGATTTTGCAGATATCAAATGACACATCATCGCCAAGCGTGCACTTGCAGTTGCGGTAGCCTGATTACATAATCTGCTAATGGTCGGCTCCCCAGGAAGTGGAAAAACCATGCTCGCCAAAGCACTCCAATCTATCATGCCACCACTAGGGTTTGAAGAGATATTAGAAGTGAGTCAGATCTATTCGCTCGTCTGATGACTAGGGAAAGACAAGCCACTCATTACACAAAGACCCTTTCGCCAAGTCCATCATACAGCGTCCAAGGTTTCTATAATATGATGAGGCTCACAACTCAAGCCAGGCGAAGTAAGCCTATCACACAAAGGAATACTATTCTTCGACGAACTGCCAGAATTTCCCAGAGAAGTGCTCGAAGTGCTCCGCCAACCTATCGAAGACAAAAATATTCATATCTCTCGTGCAAGTGGGACGGTCGCCTATCCAGCAAACTTTATGTTTGTAGCTACGATGAACCCATCGCCATGTGGTTATTACAAAGATCCAGAGATCCCATGTAAAAGCTCAATCATGGAGATCAAAAAATATCAGTCCAAAGTATCCTGACCATTAATGGATAGAATTGATATGATCCTAGAGATCCCCAGAGAAAAAATAGACACTATTCTCGATACAGCCCAGACAGATAGTTCTGAAACTCTCAGAAACAAGGTCAGTAACGCACGACGCATCCAGCAAGAGAGATTTGGTGATACAGGGATCACCGCCAATGCGCACATCAGCGCCAAACATATAGACCAATATATTCCACTGGACAAAGCAGCTAAAGATTTCCTTGAACAAGCAGCCACTCGTTTGTCCCTTTCTGCGAGAGTCGTGCACAGAACTATGAAATTAGCAAGAACAATTGCTGATATGGAAACGAGCGCCGATGTTACGGTCAACCATATCGCTGAAGCTATGCAATATAGAAGTAAGACAATGTTTGTGGAAGATGTATAAATTCAGACAATCCGATAACCAAAGTATATCATAAATCGATAAAAAGTCATCATTTCTGACAGTTTTTTCACATTTGTCGTGCAATTTTGTGAAAAACTCATAGCAAAGCCGACGACAAATTTTATATACAGATGTGATATTTAATAGCTTTTTTTGCACATGCGCATACACAAACTCACGATAGCCGCTCTAGCAATGACCAGCATTATTGGATCGACATTTGCAAATAGCGACACATTCAACTCACTTATTCAAAGTCTCACCAGCAATATTGAATTCTGATATACCAACGAATCTATAGTTGTTAAGGAGATAACAACTACTAAGATTATCCTCGAATCTCCTGTGATCAAAGACGAGATAGGCGATCCTATCAAAAAATACGTCGTTATGTATGGACCAGTACAATTAGCCGATCTCCAAGGAAGCAATCTCGATGCACTCGATCAATACAAACAAAAGGATTTCAATTTTACTACGCTTCCAGCCAATAATAAAGTTACATTCGAACTTAATGTTACAGACAATGTCGATGCCAACAAAATATACTACGTTACAGTAGCTCCATATAATGCAGACAACATCATGGGTGAAATATCTCCTACCGAAATATGTTTCAAACTCGCCACACAGACACAAGGAGAAGGTAGTGAATGTGTCAACGGATCATCACAAGTACTGAATGCTCCAGGAGATTTCGATCTAAAACTAGCGAATATAACACATACGAGAGCAGGTAATACAATCACACTTAAGTGGACCAAAATAGACGCAGCTAGCAAAGTACAGATATTTCTAGCCAACAACCAAACACAACAATTCACGCTTCTAGGAACACCAAACATGAGTGCAGAAACATTCTCGTTCCCACTCACAAGCAGCGCCCCACAGAGAGTCAGATTTATGGCACTAGATAGTGGAGGAAAACAGATTGGAGGTGAGATTATATATACCATGAACGAGACTATATCAAGCAATACTCCGACAACTCCCACCAAACCATGAATTCCTACTGTCCCTAGAGTAGGGCCTACGGAAAATATTGCAATGGTAGTGTTACTTACACTTGTAGGATACGGGGTAGCAAGACACCTCAGAAAAAAGAGAAAGTAATTATAACTAACCAAATAAAAAAGGAGCTAATAATATAGCTCCTTTTTTGATACTGAATTTTATAAACCAATACGATCAACTATCTTGTCATAGATCAATCTACCACAAATCACTAACCTGTTGTATCCATAACTTACAGCATCTATAAGTTTCTGTTTCCAGATGTATGTCTTTGGAGCCTTATATTGATACACAGCATAGTAGATGCTTGGCACGCTAATAAGCGTCATAAATGCAGAGAACAATAATCCAAAGACAACTGTCCAAGCCAATCCAGCCCAGAATTCGTCCTGAAATGCCAGACTAATAATACCCAAGACGGCAGTCAGTGAAGAAATAACAATTGGCTTAAACCTCGTAGCTCCAGCATCCAATACGGCATGCAAAAGTTCTGCTCACAGAGCTAAATTTCTATTGATCTTATCTATGAGAAATATTGCATTATTTACCACCAATCATATGAGAGATATAAATCCGATAGCGAAGGACATACTATAAGGATTGCCTGTGACAAAGAGCCCTAT
>CAZEYI010000059.1:0-6527 GCA_964516785.1 uncultured Candidatus Peribacteria bacterium | reverse complement strand
TGCAGAAAGATCTATAATAGAAAGTCTTACCTGTGCCAGTCATATACAAGTATTTTTTTCATGAATAATATATGTTCATGCATCATCAGGCCCACGATGGTGTATGGCTTGATTCATACTATCGAGTATCGTAGTAAGCGCCTTGTCATCTTTATCACCTATTGTGAAAAAACCATTGATGCCACACATGCTACAAACTCTTGTAATGAGTAAATCCTGCCTTTCTAAATTTCCCTTTTATATCAAACAAAATACCATCATCTTTAAGTAGTGATGCTATATCGATAGATGAGAATTCTGCATGATCTTGTGCATAGATAATCCCATTATATGAAGCAGGAGCTAGTGATCTCACGACCTCATTCTTAGACAATGATAGTTCGTGTAAGATATGATCGTGAGCCTGTTCGCTGTGTGGATCATATCACTCTATTTCGACACCAAATTCTTTGAGTTCTTTGATAACATCGCCGATTCTACTATTTCTGAAGTCAGGAACATTCTCCTTGAAGGTCAATCACAAGACCAATACCTTTGCATTCTGTACCTTAATATTTGCTTGGATAAGCATCTTGATAACATGATGAGCTACATACAACCCCATCCCATCATTTGTCCTTCTTCACGCCAATATGAGTTCGGGGTTTAAGCCAAGTTTTTGGGCTCTTTTAGCTAGATAGTATGGATCAACGCCGATACAATGTCCACCCACCAATCCAGGAGTAAATCTCAAAAAATTCCACTTGGTACTTGCTGCTTCTATGACATCAAACGTATTGATTCACAGCTTATCACATATCTTTGAAAGTTCATTGATAAATCAAATATTGATATCTCTTTGTGTGTTTTCTATGATTTTGGATGCTTCAGCTACTTTGATAGATGGAGCTTTGTGTATTGTAGCATTGATAATGGATCCATACATTTCAGATACAATAGAAAGCGTATTTTCATCGATAGCACCAACTACTTTAGCTATTTTATCTACAGTATGTTCCTTATCTCCTGGATTGATTCTCTCAGGACTATATCAGATAGTAAAATCTTTTGGACACGATAATCCACTGACTCTTTCTAGGACAGGGAGACAGATTTCCTCGGTTGCTCCAGGATCTACAGTAGATTCATATACGACGATCTGTCAGGGTTGGAGTATAGATCCTATCATCTCACTCGCCTTTATGAGTGGAGTATAGTCAGGATCTTTATTCTCCGTAATAGGAGTTGGTACCGTTACTATAATACACTCCATACTCTTCAGCGAACTAGGATCACTTGTATAGAGTATATCTGCATCTTTGATTTTATCTCCGATTTCATGAGTGGTATCAATTCACTCTTTGAGTTCAGCGAGTCTCCTCTGTGAGATATCAAATCCCACGACACTATATCATTTTTTAGCAAAATGATAAGCCAGTGGAAGTCCCACATATCACAATCATACAATCCCAATATTCTTCAACATACCTATACTACAAGTGATAAAATGCTCTATATCGTTGGACGAGTTTCTTTATTCCTGTCTCAATATCAACACCAGGTTGCCATCCCAAAAGATCAACGGTATGCTGTATATCTACTCAGCTTTCCGATATGTCGGCTTTGTCAGCAGGGAGATGGTTTCTTTGTGTTGTCATGCCACAAGCCTTTTCTATATGTGAGATCATGTCATTGAGCGTAACAGTTGTAGTATTTCATAGATTGAAAATATCATACTGTGTTTCATGATCGAGTGCTTGCAATATGCCTTCTACGACATCGTCTATATAGGTAAAGTTTCTTATCGTTTTACCTTCATTAAAGACATCGATAGGAGTTTGTGTGAGTACGCCTTTCAGAAATATAAAGAAAGCTCCATCTGGCCTGCCTCGCGGCCCATATACATTAAAGAATCTGAGTCAGATCGTAGGCAATCCAAAGTAAAATGAATACGAATGAGCAATTAGCTCATTGGATTTCTTGGTTGCTCCATACAAACTCAGTGGTTCATCTGTTTTATCACCTACTGCAAAAGGCATCTTAGCATTATTCCCATAGACGCTTGCGCTTGACGCATAGACAAAGTTTTTAATCTTATTATTTTTGGCCAATTCAATGATATTATGAAATCATACAATATTGGTTTGGATATATGCATAAGGATTCACCAGACTATATCTGACTCATGCCTGAGCTGCCAAGTGGATAATTTTATCAATCACATGGTCAGAAAAAACTTTTTGTATGGCTGGTAAGTTTTCTATAGCTACAGGATAAAAAAAGAATTGAGAAAATTTCTGTAATTCTTGCCTTCTGGCTTGCTTAAGTGCTACATCGTAATAGTCGTTTTCATTGTCTATGCCTATGATCGTATGCCCCTGGTCGAGTAGCTTTTTGGCTACATGATAGCCTATAAATCCACTAGATCCCGTAATAAGTATCTTCATTATGCCTGTGGTAGATTAAATCTGTGCATTGCTCTATTTGCTTCGTATGTCATAGATCCCAGATGTGGAGTTACGATACAATTATCCAAGGCCAAGAGTTCGTTTTTTGGGTTCTCTGGTTCTCATTCTCGTGTATCGATATATGCTCATGCATTTTTGTGGATTGATAAGAAAGCAATAAGTGCATTTTCGTCTATGATCCCTCACCTCGATGTATTGATGATTTTAACTGTATCCTTGAGTAATGCAAAATCTTTTTGAGACAAAAAATTGCGTGTTTCGGGGCTTAGTGGGATATGAAAAGTAATAATATCAGATTGTGAAAAGAGAGTTTCCTTTGTCTGTACGATCTGTATAGCAGGATCAGTAATCGATGCCGCACTTATATATGGATCATATATGAGAAAAGTATTGCCTCCAAAGCCACTAAGTATTCTATGGACTATGCGCCCGATATGTCCAAAACCCACAATTCCTATAGTCTTGTCATGAAGCTCAGCTCCTATGAGAGCAAATCTATCATCTAAAACATTCCATTTTTTTTGTGTATTTCTCAGAAGAGAGAGCATCCCTCGAAGCACCAATTCTGCTACAGCTTGTGAATTGCTGCCAGGAGTGTTGATGAGTTGTATTCATTTTTGATCAAGCAGTGCGGTATCAATTTTTTCTAAACCTACTCACACTCTGAGCACATAACGCAATGAGCTATATTGCTCCAATAAGCGTGCATCCACAGCTATTTTGCTTCTTACTACGATAGCATCTATAGTGGTAGGATCATACACTTCGTTATATCAGAAAATAGTATGTCATGAGTCTCTTAAGTAATCTAGGTATTCAGGTACAATTTCAGGATATGCTTCCAATAACGCTATCTTCATAATAATCGCAACGATAAATATTTATGCTGACATATTGTTTTTGTACAGATACATGATTTCTTTTATTCTTTGATCAATAGGTTTTAACTGTATATATTGAGCAAGCCTATCTCCATTGAGCAAGCAGTTTGATCTTCACGAACAGACAAAGTTTTGTGTCAGTTCTTCCATCGATATAGGAGTAAATGTATGCTTGGGATCCACTATTTCTTTGTATAAAGCCAGCATATCGTGCCAACGCAACACTCATGGATTGACCATATTCATGATCCCGGTCACCTTTTGGTCTATAAGTATTTTCATCGCCTGGAGCATATCATCTACGATAGTAACCGAATTTTCTTCGTTGATAATATGCGTATATCTAGCCATCTTATCGATGAAATTTCTGGGATGTGGTTTTGATAATATCACCATACGTATGCGCAACTGAAGGACATCAAATGGTTTCAGCAATTCTTCGGCTTTTGCCTTAGTCCAAGAATAAAAAGATCAATCATAATTTGAAGGATCTAATTCAGAAAATCATCTGCCTCCATTATCCCCTTGATAGATACAACCACTACTAAGATATATCGAATATATTCCCAATAGCTTAGCTGCACACGCTACATTGAGAGATCCAGATATATTTGTCAATGCAGTTTCTTCTTTATGTGCTTCACATCGATCGATGTTTGGTTTGCCTGTCTGTCCAGCGGTATTGATGACGATATCAGGTTTTTGATCAGCTAGATATTTATATACATCCGCATAATTTACTATATCTACTTCTTGGTGACGTGGTCTTATAACCTCATATCATTCATCTGTAAAAAAATTATGCATTTCTGTACCGAGCATACCATATCCACCAAACAAAACTATTTTTTTCATTCCATGATATATACAGATAAATTGATTATTTAGATACCAATTTCCCTAGATACTCCCCATATCAGCTATTTTTATATTTGTCTGCAAACAATAGTAGCTGTTTATCATCGATATATCCTTTTCTTCGAGCCATTTCTTCTATACATCCGATTTTAATATCTTGTCTTTCCTCTATAGTTTGCACAAACAAACTTGCTTGCATCAGAGATTGAAATGTCCCTGTATCAAGCCAGGCTATTCATTTAGGGAGGATTTGTACGGACAATTTTCATTGTTCCAAATATGCTTTATTTACATCGGTGATCTCGTATTCTCATCTCGGGCTAGGTGATATAGATCATGCTACTTTGAGAACACTATTATCATAGAAATATATTCAAGGAACGGCATATTGAGAACTAGGATTTACTGGCTTCTCATCAATCGCTATTGCTTTTTTATTGGCATCAAAGCTCACTACTCCATACCTTTGTGGATTGGCTACATGGTATGCAAATATAATTCATCATGTAGGATTGGTAGATGCCATAAGAGCTTCTTGTAAACCTGCTCCATAAAATATATTGTCTCCTAAGATAAGACAAACACTATCTTCTCCAATAAATTCTTTTCCAATAATAAATGCTTGAGCCAGTCAATTCGGTTGATCTTGGACTGCATAACTAAATTGACATCATAGATTTGATCCATCTCATAGAAGCATGCGAAAGCGGTCAGTGTCTTGTGGAGTAGAAATAATCAAAACGTCTCTTATGCCTGCCATCATAAGAGTAGAGAGTGGATAGTATATCATAGGCTTATCATAAACAGGGACAAGTTGTTTACTTATAGCCAGGGTGAGTGGATACAATCTTGTGCCTGATCATCAAGCAAGTATAATGCCTTTCATTGTATATCAACTACATGGCTAAAGTATTTTTGTATCGTTGTATTGTATCTTGTATGCCTTGATCAAAAGATACTCTAGGAATCCAGCCGAGTTCACCTTGTAGCTTCGAACTGTCTATAGCATATCTTTTGTCATGTCAAAGTCTATCGATTACATATTCTATCATATCGTCACCATATCAGAAACTATGCAGCAATAGAGAGGCTATATACTTATTGCTTAGTTCATTATTGCCACCTACATTATATATACTTCCAGATAATGCGCGAGTAAAGATGGTCCATACAGCATCACAATGATCATCAACATGCAGCCAATCTCTTATATTGCCACCATCTCCATAGAGAGGAACTTTTTGCTTCTGAGAGAGTTTTGTAATAAAACATGGAATAAGTTTCTCAGTATCCTGTCTTGGTCCATAATTATTGCTACATCTACTCACGACAACATCAATGCCATATGTTCTATGAAAGGCTTGTGTTAGCATATCTCCTGATGCTTTGGATACACTATATGGTGAGTTTGGACAAAAAGAAGTCTCCTCAGTAAATTTTATTTCTGGCTTATCGATAGGAAGTTCGCCATACACCTCATCCGTAGAGATATAATGAAATCTATGCATACCAAAATCTCTATGGAGTGTGAGAAGATTGTTGGTACCTAAGACGTTGGTTTCCAAAAAAATTCATGGATTTTGTATGCTATTATCGACATGAGATTCTGCAGCAAAATGAATGCAGTCTGTAGGTTTGTATTGTTCATATATTGTACGCAAAGCATTTATATCTCTTATATCAACGTTTTCAAAAGCATAATTTTCTGATTTTTTTACTTCTTCTACAATATTCCCAAGCTTCCCAGCATAGGTGAGTGCATCGATATTTATAAAAAAGATATCTGGATACTGACGCACAAATTTATTGAGAAAATTGCTACCTATAAAGCCTGCTCATCATGTAATTATAATCTTCTGCATACAAACACAAATTAGATTATGAAAATTATATTATTTTATAAATCACAAGGCCTTTGTTTGACGCCACAATCAGACAATACTTCTATAGTTAAACCCAGCCAAAATACAATAATAGACCAGAATGATTGCTCCTAGGTATATAAAATTATATAGCTTACTTGCTGGAGTATATCGAGGAATATAGGCAGAAACATACCATAAAATTACAGATAGTCAACTGATGAAACATAAGTTTTGTAGAACAAATCATCGATCATATAGTATTGGATACGAACGATTGATGATATACAAAGACAGTCCAAACATCACTGCCCATCCAATTCACGTAGCAAGTATGACCCCATATAGTCACCATCACAAAAGCAGTATAGATCCAAAATTGATCGCTATATTGACACAGAGGGCTGTTAACAATATAACAACCCTTTGCTTAACTTTGCCCATCCCAGCCAAAAATCAGAAGTTTATAACGATCAGTA
>CAZEYI010000058.1:0-6543 GCA_964516785.1 uncultured Candidatus Peribacteria bacterium | reverse complement strand
CAAAGCATCGTGCTTTCGTACGGTGTACCTGTAACTGTGAGAGAAAATATGTGAAGAAAGAAAAAGAGCGCCTGTGGGCAGCTCTGATACGAAAAGGTATTGGAACTTATGCAAAAGGCTAGTTCTGAATAACATCATTTCTGAGTTCTACAGAAGATTTCACAACGCCATTAATATCTGCTCTCATGAGCATCAATACTGCATATCATCTCAATAGGTCATCCATAGGATCACCTATCATTTTCAAGATACCGGATTTTTTGAGAGCATTCATGTGGTCGATATACCGGTTTTGAGCATTACCATTGTATGCGTCACCAAAGAGGAGTCTAGAAAAAATTGTACTCATCATAGCTCTACTGACATGTGCTTGTGGATCAAATATCTTCGCTGGACTACCTTCATATTCCAATCCCATTAAGCCTAATTCACATGAGATTCTTGCAAAAGATCTTTCTTCTATGCTCGCTGATGCCATATCTGTATAATTACAAATTCTGGTCTCATCTGGTGTGAGCATAGCTATATTGATCGAATATTGTGTTATAATTTTTGCTAATTCAATTCTGGTGATCGGATCACATAGTCTAAAGTCTGTGCTATTTCTAGAAGAAGTAAGCTCATGTTCTTTGGCATATTTGTACAATATGTTTGCATCGTCGACACATTCTCTAGCTGCAAATGACTTAGCTATATTATCAAATGTCTGCGCAAATAGATCGAGTAGATCCTGGTCTTCTGCAGTTAATCATGATGTATTTTCTTGGTCTTCATTGTTATTTGTAGGCGATACTGTAGGAGCATTGTGTGTACTATTGTTTGATCAATTGTTGTTTGAAGATCATCAGCCATTACTACCTCCTCCATTATTACTTCACCCACCAGATGATCCATCAGTTATAGCTATACTAGCTGTATCAGTATTGTCATCCTCATGGAAATCTGGTGTATCCGAACCAATACTAGCTGCAAATTGTTTGCTTCATACGCTCGTAGCTTTGAACGTTATAGAAACAGGGAAATATATAGTACCAATATCACCAAGCTCTCGTGTAATCTTAGTGGTAGTGTTTGTGGAAGGAGTAGGCGATATGGACTGAACTGATACTCAGCTTGGGATGGTGAGTTCTAATACGGTATTTTCAGCTGTACTAGGACCTGCATTTTCTATCTCCATATTTAATGATGCGGCCGTATTTGTGGCAACTGAGGCATTATTAAACGCCATGGACAATATACCTACATCAGCCTCCTGTGTATCATCTACTTGTGTTACTACAAAATCTAAGTTGTTATTTATATTATCATCTTGGCTTGTGGTCGATACTGTGGCAAAATTCATCAATGCTTCTCCTGATCCCAACAATGTAGATACTAAAACACTAAACTCTAGTTCCTGACTCTCTCCTGGAGCTAAGGTTCCTATATCTCGCGCTAATGTGTTACCGGATTGATAATCTATATCAGGTGTGTCGCTATTGGTAACAAATACCACACCTTCTGGAAGCGTATCTACGACTGTCACATCCTCAGCATCATCAGGAGAATTGCTATCGTTTGCAACTATAATCGTATATTGTATGGTCTGACCTATAGATGTAGTCTCTGCCTCTGTTTGTTTTTCGATAGATACGTCAGCTTCGCCATTGTTTGTATTGCTTGTCGTTCACTCAATATTGATGACTGCTGGGTATGTGTTGTTATTCTCATAATCGTCATTTGCAGATGAGCTCACTTGCACCGTATTTGTAATCAAGCCAGATGCATCGTTATCAACAGTTAGTTCCAACAATACTAATCCATATCAATCAGCTAAATCCGTCCAGATGATATCGTCACCATTCATAGTGTAGTTTTGGTTGTTGGTAGAGCTAAAGCTCATACCATCGGGTATCGTTGTGGTGACAGTAATATCTGTAGTAGGCTGCTTGGTCTCATTTTGGTAGAAGTACATGAAAACAACTGCTTCTCCTGTACTTGCACTAGAAGGAAACGCTGTATTGGATATCGACATATCTATGTTGGCAGCTGCCGCACTTGCGTGATCTGTAACATACTGATTTGTTCGCCATCGAGAAATCGCAGCACTGGCCGTTACTATGGCCACTGCTGCAATTTTACTCATATGATGGAAAGGATTGTGCATCGCGCAAATATCGGTTGGTCTAGATAAATATCTTTCAATGTATTATTTCACTGAATATTGTGTACTTACTCAATTCCCATCTATTGTTGTGTATGCTGTTACTACAGCTGATGTGACATTATTATCTGTAGCAAAACTATTGGATCCGACATAATACCCATCAGCCATTTGTGATAACGATGTGGTTTCCTTAGTACCGTCAGCATAATATACAGTCAATTGTACATTGTCTGGAGTAGCAAGAGCTACTGGGTCTGTGCTTAATTTAAATCCTATCATAAACTGTGCAGGATCTTGCGCAGATATGAGTGAGTATCAAGCTAGATCCATTGTAACTGCTGGTGCTGCTGGAGCCGATGCCTTCATACATTGTGGAAGTGACATGTTCTTAGGATCAGCACAGTCAATAGTTGGAGTTGGAGCAGCTGGCATACATGCTGGAAGTGCTACATTTTTAGGATCAGCACAGTCAATAGTTGGAGCAACATATGTCCCATTATTATTTACTACTATTTCTATGTTATTGCCTGATTGGTCTCCTATAGAGAATGCACATGAACCTGTCGTATCTCCTATAAGCACTTCTACTACATCGTGGCCTGGACCTGCGATAATAGATGCTGATGCTGGTCCTCCGACACTTTGACATGAGTTAGATGTGATAGCAATACTTCCAACTGCATTGTATACATCGACAACTTTGTATGTGGTCATATCTGTATAAAGATCGACTGTCTTGGTTTCTACTGTCATGCTCTTAGTTGGAGTAGGTTCCTCTTTTGGGGTTTCTTCTTCGCCAACTCATAGCAATGGCCCAAGCACTGTCATGATATAATCAGTATTGATCAATGCTACATATCTTCCAATAAGATCTTGTCCTGCCTCGGTAGATCCATCTGGATACTCTACCACAACATATTGCTCTGCATCAGCTACAAATTTAGCAAGTTCTTCCCCAGCGAAACTATAGACGGCATCTATATACGTATTGGCAGTATCTATATAATCCTGTATAGATACCGGATCATTTGGGTCTTTTGCTTCATTGCGTGCGTCAAGATCTTGCATTGCAGTCACAAGATCGCTCATGCTGTCTACGTTCAATGTAATCTCATCACTATTGAATGTAAATTTGACGTTGGCAGATATGACATCATTTTCTGTAAGCTCTAAGTCAGCAATATTTCCATTTCTATAGTTGAGCTCACCATGTATTTCGAATTTACAGATAGATGGTCCTTCTAATGATATATCAACAGACAATTTGTTGTTTGTTCTTGCAACACTTACATCAAGCAAGAAGTTAGCTAGATATACTTTACCTTTTATCGTCGTAGGGAATATGTTTTTGGATGCAGATAATTCTTCATCACTTGCCCAGGTCAATTCTCATTCGATAGCCGCTACTGTTCTTCCTTGTACCTCTGCTTTGGCAGCAAATTCCAATGGTATTTCATTGATATAGAATTCAGTAAATGCACCATTAGCAGATACATTGTATTGTGACCAATATGCTTCATACGTACCTGCAGGTATATATGCGTCTCCATTGTAATTTGTATATGCTCTTACTTCTTTACCTACTAGTCCGATATAGAAATTCACATATGTAACTTGCTCTCCGTTGATATCACTATTCCATGTGCCATTAGACTTCAATACATTGTATAAGGATTTATCAATAGCTTGTACTGGGATTCCCATAGACCACATAGTACCGTTGTCTTTAGCTGCTTGTGCAAAGCCTTGTGGAGTGGACAGGTTGTACTTGTCTAGCGAGATCTTTGTTTCAATAGTACCACGATCTGATGGTTGTTCGTATGTATGTGTCTTGAGTGATCTGAGAGTTACTACTGCATCATTCGTGTTGGAATTTTTACTAGATGGGAATGCAAATGTGATGTCATCCTGTGCTGTTGCGTCTTTAGTCTGCACAAAGTCTGTGCCATTTCGTTCATATGCACTACCTCAGTTTTGGACTACGTATTCGAACGAATCAAATCCTGATATGTTATCTAATGCTTCTAGCATAGTTTTTATATTATCTATGTTGCCATCAACAAATCCCAATATTGTCCTTACTCATCTTCCGGTAACCAATGCATCTAGCATAACTGCAAGACTACGCATAAAGTTATCCATAGCTGACTGTTCCTTTCCAGCTCTGTTTTGGTCAATGTTTTGTTCTGTTTGTACTTCGGCAGCAAGGCCAAGTGCATATCACAATACTGGTTTCTTTGTGTCACTATCTCTCACGTCTTCTAATATTGCTTGGATATTTTCTTTAATCTCGTTTAGCTTTTCTGAATTGTTTGCAGCGAGTTGGAGTTTGAGTCCATCTACAAGATTTCTACTTGTACAATAGTTTGGTACAACATTTTCTGGTATAACACTTTCTGTATTTTTACCAAAATTGAGTGCTTCCTTGACTTCAGCAACAAGTGATTTGTGTATTTCTGCTGTCTGTTCTACTTTCGTTTCAACAGTACAATTTTCGCCTTTTTCTGTAGCAGAAATAAGAGACTTTATTTTTGTAATCTCTGCCATAGATGCATTTTTGGCAATGAGATTGTTAAGTTCGGCCACAAATCTGCTGTATGCTATCGAACAATCCTGTGTGAATTGTACTACTGAACTGCTGGTGCCACCAGAACATTTAGAGGCCAATGATTCAATTTTCTTAAATACTTCTGAAGCTTCTGTTAGTTTCCCTTCTTTAATAAGTTTTTCGTAGGCTATCTTGTTTTGGAATATTTCATTTTCATCTTCTTTACTCAAAATACAGGCAGTTGCTGCAGTAGCAGTAGGTGTAGCTGGTCTTGCAACTGGATCAGTAGTTGGAGCTGCCTTATCTGTTACACTAGATTGTCGAGTTTTAGCATACAAATAGACTGCATCATATTCCTTTGGGAAATTTTTGCTCCATGTATCTGCAGTTGCTTTATAATAAGCATTTTCATCTACTGCTGCATCTGCTGGCAATGTTTGTCACATTCTAAAACCAAAATTTGGAGCATACTTATCGAGAAACTCATTTATAATTTTGAAATACGCGTCTTTATCCTTGAAGACATCAAGTCCTGCTTTTTGGTAGGTATATCATACTATAGCTACTTGTGTAACTTCTAGTGGATTAAGTTTACCTAAATCAGAGTTTTTATATGTATCAATAAAACTTGTAGTCTTACTAGTGTTTCTAGCTGCCTTAGCCGCTGGTGTTTCGGTCGTAGTTGCACCATATCCATAATCGCTTTTAACGTCTGTGGATGCATAGGTTGCAGGAGTCAGTGACTGTGCAAGTAATAAAACAACAAGTGTAGAAGCAATAAACTTTTTCATTTTTCTGATATACCTAAGTAAAAAGAGGTTTCCCTTATTATAGATACGGCATGTCTTTTTGTCAAATTTTGATGCACAAAATACATATTATATAACAAAAGCCACCAATTGGTGGCTTTTTGTAATATCTATCTCATCTATGTCTCTAATTAATTATTGGATCACTGTTGCGCGGCAGCTTGGATTTCCGACAATGTATTATATGGTCTATTACTATATACGTAGTCTACCATATATTGTCTTTCCGTCGATGTCAGTATATTGTAATCTGACAATGGTCTCCAATCGTTTGATATAAAGAAGTCCATAAATGGATATATCATCTCTCCATCTACCCATGTCGAGGCAGCTATCTCGTTATATGAGAATGTCGGGCTTATATTGATTCCTGTTCACGCTGATGTTGCATTATTTATCATATACATAAGTAGGTCTATTCTCGCTGTCATCGCTTCTTCTGCCAATGCTTCCACTGGCAACCAATCACTCGCTGTTCATCCATTTCATTCCCATCCTCCTACTGGTCTGTTATCTATCACGTATTGTGCTACCCATTCTTTACTTACACTATCTCCATTTGACATCAACCATTCTATTCTGTCTCCATTTACACTTCACAGATAATTTGCTAACTCATAATTACCTAATTGTTGCGACATAGCAGCAGTGCTTGTTGTCGTGTTGATCGTATTGAAGTAACTTATATATCTCATATTCAATGCGTCTTGTCTTCATTGCGCAACCGCCTGTGATAGGTCCGCTACCGTTGCGTATGGTTTGTTGGCATACACATATTCTAGCATATATTGCTTCTCTACTGCTGTCAGTACACTGTAATCTGACAACGGTCTCCAATCGTTTGATACGAAGAAATCTGCCCATGGATACATCATCTCTCCATCTACCCATGTCGAGGCAGCTATACTATTGTATGAGAAGTTTGCATCTGCGCTTGTTCCAAATCCTGGTGATGTCGCATCATTGATCAGTGTTAACAATGCAGCTATTCTCGCTGTCATCGCTTCTTCTGCCAATGCTTCCACTGGCAACCAATCACT
>CAZEYI010000057.1:0-6742 GCA_964516785.1 uncultured Candidatus Peribacteria bacterium | reverse complement strand
CATCTCAAAAATCATAAACTATGGCTAGATTTTAGTATCGCATTTGCTCTCGACAGAGCCGCACACAAGATGCACCCTGAAAAAAAAGCTGTCATGGATCGCAATATCCAGATTCGAGAAGATATCAAAAAACAACTAGCTTTGTAAGACATATATCACTCTCTGTATATCTCAGTCAAAGAGCACATAATGATGCTCTTTTTCTATAGTCAATTTATTTTTTTTACATAATTGCCCCAATACCTTTTTCTCTTCTTCTTTGTACTCCTTATACAAGACCAACTTTCCTCATTTTTTCACTACCTGCAACATCCACGGAATAAGTATATCCACATGAGCCACTGCCCTCGCAGTTACGATATCAGCCTTCGCTAGAGCATAATCCTCTACTCTTACCCACACAGCTTGTGCATTTGCTACATGCAAAGCATCCAGCATATCATTAATAGCTGCAACCTTTTTTCTCCTAGCATCAATACCTGTAAAATGTGCCTGCGGACACGACATAGCTAATGGTAAAAGAGGAAATCCTCCACCCGTTCCCACATCGACAATCAAAGCATCATCAACAAAATCTATTATTTTCAACAACTCCAAACTATCCTGTATATGTTTCACAAAAACACCATCAACATCTCTAATCGCCGACAAGTTAAGCTCACTATTCTTCGCCAAGAAAACATCTATCAACTGTTGCCAAATTCCATATTTATCCATACCAAAAAAACACATAAACAAAGAAACAATATATATTCAGTAATAAATTAACAATCAAAATACGCCAAATGCTGAAAAGATTACTTTGACTAAGCAAGTAGGTCAGACCAACTCGCGAGCTTGGTCTGACTAGATCTTTTTGTTACTTTTTGCAGCAATGGCAAAAAGTAAGAAGACAAATCATCTAAATAATAAAGCAATATATCTAGAAATCCTCCCCAAAAAACAATCTCTTCGTCTTTGCCCAATAGTCGCCTTGCCTTACCAATTTTTGTATATCTGCTGGATCATACAATACGCGTTTGATAGCCTCCTCTAAGAAAATGGTGTTTTGACTTCCCTTGAACACAAGCAATATCTTCTCATCACTAGCCTGCAATAATTCTCTCAAAGTCTCGCCACACTGTGTAGACTTAGAAAACCACTGCACATGAGACATATCATATCCTATCTTATCCAATTCATCATACAAATACCCTTTCATATACTGCCCTACAAGGAAAACTTGATCAGCACTATGATAGACATACCCAGCCAATGATCTATGCTCTTTTTCAGTTAGATCTCACAACTCTCTCATATCTCACAAGACAAGTCGTACTTTATAGTCAGGCAACAACTGCTTACGCATGACATGTACCGTATCTATCACTTTCCTCACACTCAAGGGAGAAGCATTATAACTTGAATCTACAATGACACTATCTTTGTATCATGCAAACAAACCCAATCTACCGGCTTGGAGATCATAATCCATCACAATTCCTTGCATAAATCCAGTCACCGTAGTCCCACTCCATTTATGAGCTATGATATCAGCTATCGCAAAAGCAGTCCCCACATATCCATAGTGAGCCTTTCCAAATACATTGGTCTGGACCTGGATTTTTTTATTTTTGATATGCAGATCAAAAGTCACATACATATAATTTTCATCCCAGACAAACAATTCATTTTCAGACCATATATGTGTATGTACATGGTCATGTCCTTGAGTCTGGTACAGCAAGACATCGGCTGTTACATCACGTGCAATTTGCATAGCATAGGGATCTTGCGCATTGAGAAATACTATTTGTTTGCTAGCAAGTACCATTGCCGATTCATCACGAGCGATGGCATCCGGATCTCAAAATTGTTCACTATGTACTGCATCTATAGCAGTAAATATACCTATATCTGGCTTCACGATACTGAGCAAAAAATCCATTTCCCCAGGATGATCTACTCCATACTCCAAGATCAATATATCATACGGCTTAGCTCAGAAAAGCAACATATCCAAAGCATGATATATCGTCCATACAAAAGACCACAAACTAGGATCCCATGATTCTATCTGAAAAATACTGAGCGACATACCCAGTTCTCCATTAAAATTTTTTGGAGAAGTATAGGTGTTGTAAGTAGGGAGAAATTTATGAATAGTTTGGTAGACAATCATCCTACAAGATGTTTTACCGACACTTCCATTGATACCTATGACAAACGGCTTGTGCTTTGCTATATATCTACGAGCCAACAAACCCAAAAATGCATAATATTTCTGCAACAAATACTGTTTCATACAGGGGAACAAAACACCTGAGTAGTCACAATAAGACAAACACACACAACTACCAAGGATCTAAAAACTATTCGTTATCATCGTATATCATAGTGATTATCACCGCCAATGGAACACCAATTACAACACCCACAAAACCAAGGACAAGTCCACCCAACAATACACACAAGAAAATAACGATTGGACTCAATCCCAATGTTTTATTCATCACGTATGGTATCAATATATTGTTTTCCGTCCACTGTATAAACCAATACAATAGGAATATAATACCAAACCCCCAAAGTCCATAATGAGTAAGCGCCAATAGTCATGCTGGGATTCCTCAGAGCAAAGGTCATATATATGGTATAAATTCTGTCAATCATGATATAAGCGCTAGCGATCATTTATTTGGTAAATCAAGCCCCAACCAACCAACTATTTGCAGCACAATCGCAACGATAATTCCTATATATATACAGAGCAATAACTGCCCTTTGAGCCAATGTCCAAGTCTCTGATATATTCTATCCAATTTTGCATAGACAAAAGTATACTCAGACTGCCCCCACAATCCAGCCACAAATCTCATCACACCTTTCTTTTCCAATGAGAACATAATAGCCAAAGTCAGAACTATGAAAAACTTAGTTACAATAATCACAAACTGACTAAAGAGCGTGACGATAAAGTTACCAATATTTTGTGCATAGCTAGAACCTATTCATACTATTTGAGATATGTTTGTTTGTAGAGCGTTCTGGATTTTGATATTGAGTGCAGGATCACTCACAATATCGACCAATGATTGTTTCGCATACGCCGGTAGCCAGGCTGTATTTTGCACTATGCCTTGCAATCCAACCTGCATCAATTCATTTTGAAAAGCTAGTACACTAGAGATCACACTATTGATTATTGCACTCGTTTGCGTTACCAAAAAAGGAACTATCAGAACAAATCCAGACACAATAAACAAGAAAAAGAAAAGATATGTAAGTGCTATACTGCCTCCTCTAGGCAATCATTTGTTAAAAAAGTACATAACAATAGCTTCCAAAGCTATAGAGAGTATATACGCAGTCAACACAAGGTACAAAAATTCAAGCGATTGGAATGCAATATACGCCAAGAAAACAATCCCAGCTCCTATCAACCAAAATTTGACGATAGTAGGATTTGACACATGAACTCTTGCAGTATCTTCAGCGGGTTTCTTACGAGCAACCACTGGAGCCACAGTTTCAGAAGCAGAATCTTCGATACTCATACGACCAAGTAAATCCTTTATTTTTTGGATGAATTGCATAGACGTTGAGAAAAAACTAAATAAGAACGACTGAAATTATCAATAACTGTGCTAGATATAGTGTTTTTATCTGCTTGTGCAAATAGTTTTTTTCGATCAGGGGACATACTCTTGGTACATGTTACAAAAATCTTGTAATATACCCCACCGTAGGACTGAGTAATAAAGTTGTGTTTCGCAATATATGCCATAACAATCCTCTTTATACGATGTCTTTGCACTGCCTTGCGTGATACATCCAAACCCGCATGGACAGCAAACTGATTGTAGTGACGCTGGGGATATTGCGGCACATACATAAACGAAAAAAATCCAGAAGTGAAATAATATCTCTTTCTAGTAATATAACTAATGTCCTTTCCACTCAATCTACGATTTCTTGCTAGCATCACTATCTAGTGCATATGAAACATCACGCCATTCTCATACAGACAAATCATCCAGAGCTATATCACCTTCCGAAACTCTACACAAAGATTCTACATGATAATGCAAGGCTGACATCATCCTTCTGATATGTCTATTTTTACCTTCAAGCAAGACTATGTGTACTTTTTTACCATAACACTGCAAACTCTTTACGCGCAAGATATCTCCATTATCATGAACCCCCTGCAAACAAAGATCGGCATCTGATGGAACAAAAGGTTTGTGCAATACCACATCATAATGCTTCTCTATCCCATGGGATGGATGAGTTCGCTCATGAACCAAACTCTGCTGATTGGTAAGAAGCACCAATCCTGTACTATCTTTATCTAATCTTCCTATGTAGTGATAATGCTGCAATGCTGCAGGCAAAATATCATAGATAGTTTTATTGTGTGGATCACTATGTGAGCATACATAACCCACTGGCTTATAAAAAGCAATAAGCTTAGCTACTTCTACTTCTTTTAAAGAAACACGAAAATGCTTTGCTATGCCTGTAACTGTCAAAAGATCTCATTCCTGAAGTTCATGCTTGAGACTTTCAACAACCATATCATTAACAAGTATAGATCCTTTTTGGATATAAGATAGTGTTTTTCTTCTTGCTAGACCAAACTCTGTCTGCAGATAACGGAAAAGATACATACAATCACAACAAAATAAGTAGCCAGAGTATAGGGAACTAGCATTATTTTACAAATACAAAAAGCCGCACAAGGCGGCTTTAAGTATCATACTCATATGAATCAGACTATTGAGCTGCAGTTTCAGTTTCGACAGTAGCTTCATCTGTAGTAGTTTCTACTGTAGTTTCAACAGTAGCTTCCATAGCTGGAGCTTCTTCTGTAGTAGTAGTTTCTACTGTAGTAGTTTCTACTGTAGTTTCTTCAGTAGCTTCATCTTCAGTAGTAGTAGTTCCACAACCTGTAAGTGTCAATACACCAGCTGCAGTAAGCATAAGAGCCAATAATTTCTTGTTCATCTTTTCACAATATGTAATTATAAAAAATTGCGTCGACAGGATATACAAAAATGTATGCGATGCAAGTGATTTTTTTAATATCAAGATTATACATATAAAAGCAGATTTGACCAGCCCTAGGACAAAAAGCTTTTGCAAAAAAAAAGGAAAGAGATACAAGCTAAGGTATTATAAAACAAAGATGCTGACACTCTGACAGATACAAGAAAAAAAAGAACTCATACAAATGTATAGCAAAATACATGCATTCATTTTTGCGAAACTCAAAACGATAAGTATTGTTATAATAAGCATAGCAATCTTACTCCTCATAATCAAAAAATACGAACCCCAAGAAGCTACTATCGATCCAGTCATACAGAGCAGAATAACTGCGACATTTATCAAACAAAAAAATACAGAAAGCAATAATCCAAATCTAGTCATATACATAAAATGAGGAAGTGTGAGTACTTCATGAAATATAATCTTGTCTGACAACAATCTACTAGAGTACAAATGATTTGCAGTTCCTAGATTTCTCAGCATTTACAAAACAGCTCCTATTGTAGATTTTACAACACTAGAAAAAGGACAATATAGCATACAAGATATAGACTGAGTATTCCAAAATATAGTTTTTTCTCCCATACAGCAAAATAGCATAGAAAGTAGCCAACCAAATCTCATTCCAATCTTCAATATCGCAAATAGCTTCAATATAGACTGTATATACAATGTTATAAACTCATCGATATGTCAGACATATATACAAAATTTTGTGCAATATAGCTTTATGTATGATTGGATGACAGCTGATGATGTGGAACCCATACATAATATTTTGGTGCAGAGCAAGAAGCGGCAAACAAGATATTGTGAAAGCATCATAGATCATGTTTTATACACTAAAAAAACTAATAATACAGCAACACAATTAGCCAAAGAATGTCCTACAACACTACAAGAAAAATTGGAACAACTCAACAATTTCCGAGAGATACAAGAACAATTGAAAAATAAAAATACTCAAAGTACAGTATACATAGACAACAAACTCAATACATACAAATTGAGTTCTATGCGACAGGCTTTATATAACGACAACATACAAAACAGATCAAACCCTAGATATATAGAACAATACATATCCTACGCGCAGAACTTACTCAAGAAGAAAGCACTAACAGGAGCTTACATAGACATGACATATTATTACAACAACACATATCTACTCCCTTATCTATATAGTATTCAAAGCCAAAATCCTTCCATCAGCAATACTAACGCAATCGAAAACATCATCATACTAAACAAAGGCAGCAAACTCCTTGGATTTGATGGATTGGAAAAAAACATAAAAAATACAGCGCTTATACAGCAAGCACAAGACACAAACACGATAAGCACAAACATATCAATTGAGGCATTGATGCCTAGTATAACCAGATTCCCGTATGCTCAGATAAAAGAACAAAAGATACAATGAGATCTTGTCACAATACAAGGGACATTGAAATTGACCGCACTACTTGTAGAAAACAAGACTGTTGATTTTATTGGCACGCTCAAACAAGACGGAAGCATCCTATATGTAACAAATATGGAGATCAAAGACCAACCATCATTCAACCAAGCATTACAAAACATCATCAATACACAAACCCAAGGGCTCACATTTAGAGCTATGTATCAATTTGTGAATGATAGCATTGGAGTATATCTTGTACCCAAAACAGAAGTAAATCTTTGCGATCGCATCAATCAAATCATA
>CAZEYI010000056.1:0-6814 GCA_964516785.1 uncultured Candidatus Peribacteria bacterium | reverse complement strand
GTACCTTTGGCTCTGTATATGCAAAACCTGAAGTATTTAAATGATGAGATGCTCTGACGCAGATCACCGACATACTGAGCAAATGGCCACATGAGTCATCTGAATTACTGAGTGCATGAGATATCCAGACTCTGAAGAAATTTGCAACAGACCATATCCAGGCTCTCAAGGATGGTATGCAACTATCTGAAGCACAAATTTTCGATCTTACACAGACCAACATACGCAAGCTTATATTCCAAAATATCGCGGATAAATGATTGCTCTCTGGATCTGATCATGGTATCCTCCATATCGTTCAGTGAGATGTATTTACTGCGCGAAGTATATTGGATCAAACTAGCTGATTGGATGCAAAAACAAAAGCTTCTATCAAGGCTATGGTTGGTCAGATGATCGTCGATCACGATATAGGATACAATATGCAATCTTTTGAAAAGATGATTAAAGAAAAATCATGATCCCTGGATTATGACAAATCTACATTCTTTGATGCCACCAAAGATCATCCGATATTTAGTAGATTGTTTGTAGAAGCAAACGCCGAATATTATATCAAGATGTTTGGGCAAGCTAATTTTGATGCTATGAAGGTAGCGATGTTAGATCATAGTGATATCCACAGCACTGATTTCTGATCATCAATAGATCAAATCAATAATGGTGATGCAAAGGGGTTAAGTACTCTGCTCCAGCAACTTATCGCAGCTCCTGATTGTATGTGAGTAACGCATATTGATAAGTTGCACAAACTATTCCAACATCCAAATATGTTGTTGCTCCTGGGTAAATTTGAATTTATCAATCTCAACTTCCCAGCCAACGATCCTATTGGTATCAAGCTCAATCAAGAAAACAAAGCACAAATGATCAGAGAGATAACCAGAATGGAAAAAGAAGGTACTATAGATTCTAAGACAGCAGAATATTATCGCAATGCCGTAGATAAGGGTATGGATACTGAGAACTCTAAGACAGGGAATCCCAATGGCTTTGGACTCAAGTTTAACTTCTCATCGTTTATATATTCGACGGAATGATTTACCGTCAATCCAGACAATAAATGAGGTAAGATAAATATGAAACTCGATCTTAGTATGTTCCAGACTGTTACATGACTGTATGGCGAAGGCGTAGCACTCAATAATCTGTCTAAAATTATCGGCGACTATGGTAAAGTCATAAATATAAATGGAGAAGTTGTTTCTACTGATATCGATTATAAACAATTTTCTAGAAGTAATTTTGGATTAGCCGATAAAGTACAACAATCCAATCTAGGTGATGTCTTGAGTATACAAGTACAACAAGCGAGCGGCTCTATTGTTACCTTCGAAATATTGGTGACAGAGATTCCTTGAGAAAGTGCTGTACTGGAGAGAAGGCTCGATAATATTGCTACATACAATAGAGATGTCAATAAGAGTATCCAAAACATCCTTAGCGAAGTGAGAAAAGATCCTATTGATAGAGTTACTATCGATCAAAATATCGCTGCTATCATAACTATAGATGCTAGCCTCGGTAAGGCAATCGACCAGATAATCAATAGACAAGATATCTCTACCAAGGCTGATCAGATTCAAAAACTCTGGTCAGAGCATATATCACAGTGATACGACAATGCTATCGAAACCAATGAAAAATCACAGGTAGAAAATATGGTTCATAATATTGATACTGGTATAGCTCAAATTTCAACGGAGATAGAATCCAACAAAAACAATCCGAAAAAACTCAAAGAGATTATAAAAAATTTGACGATAAGATCAAAAAACGCAATTCACAAACTGAATGAGGGTTTGAAAAACAATGTGCCTGGATACAAGAAAACCGCCCATTTCCTGCATGCCGTCAGCGAACTAACCATCATACATCACGCTACACACCAGCTATCCTGAGGATGAAAAGATATTGTATTAATGGGAAATAGTTTGCTCAAATGAGAATTCTATACATTTGCATGAGCAGGAATAGACCTACTTTCTCATATAGCTTGATTTGCTGTAACTGTTGTACATGCTAAGCATTTATTGCATGGTCATATGTCTAGTGGAGTTAATGTTAATAATTCTCTTGGAACAGTGCTCAATATGATAGATCTGGTATGAACCAATAGCAAAGAATACCTTATGCTTAAGCAACAGCAAAAAAAGGCATACGATGACATTAATGTACTAAAAGATCAACGAACATCAGAAAACATTAACGTATTAGTCAATAATTATACTTCTTATCTAAAAATACTATGCAAAGGTAAATTTTTAGAATCATATCCTATATTTCAACAAAACTTCGAAGCATTATACCCAGGCGTACATATTCTACATGTAGATGAGTGATTCAACCACATACTAGATCAGATAAGCCATAACCAATGAAATATTACTGATCATATCTCAAATATACATGCTTTATTATCACATATACAAGATACTAGAAATACTTCAACAGTGATGCTAGATTTTGCCTGAGATGTATATAGACGTACTGCATCATCTATTTTGTCCCCCAATGATCATAATGGACATACCGAAACAATCAATTCACGAGAAGATACCTTCACTCCATAAATCATTACAATACTATTTTAATCACTTACTATGTATGCCATGTTATCTCTAGAAAAATCAAACATATCACCGGATATACTTCAAGAACACAAAGATGTCTTGGAGATATTTCTCACGATAGGAAGAAATATGTGAGTATTTGATACAACCGAGTTATCAAACCAAAAAAATATATACAATCATCCTGCTATAGTCGATGGATTGATAACGGTTTTATCATATATGCAGGAACGCAATCCTAGTGGATGGAAATCTCAGATCCCATCATTTGATAACATCACAGCATTGGAAGAATGGCTATATGGCGTATATATAGAAGAAATTTCACTTAGAAAAACTGAAAATAGATTGACTGCTGATCAATTGCAATCGTATGACAAAGAACTACAAGTAATGGACAGAGACCTTGCAAAGAGAAGAAATTGAGAAAGCAATAGGATAGCATGAATAGATATATCTTATGTCCCTACTCGATGGCTTACTATAAGAAACAACAATCCCGATAAACTGATACATAAGACTATAGAGCATGCACTTACATTTATACCAAAGCAAACAACTATGATTGCAAATACATTGAACGACAACAAGCTCAAGCAATTTATGCAAACGCATAAAAAACAAATAGAGCTCATGAAGCCTATCATTTCTTTACTACCAAAAATCGATACAGATCTCCAATCTGGTATTTTTGCTAGTTTGCTTATATGCAAACTTGATGCTCCTACTGTAGACCATCTCACATCCAAACTATCTGCATGAATCCAGTCTGATGATTATTATGAATTTGTAAAATATCTTGGCGAGTTAGTGTTGTCATATGCCAAAAGCAAATGAGACTCACATGAAGGAGCCAAGAACACCAGAGAAGGCGTATCGTTCGCTGATGTGAAAATTGGTGAACTCCATGATAAGAAAGAAGCTATATGACTCAAATGGCTACATAAACCAAATCAAGCAATATTGCCAGAAGACTCTATAGATCTATGGACGTTTTTGGCAAGAAATCCTGATGCGAATTTATTTGAAATATTGTTGGCAAACAAATAACTATCTCTGCACCATCTTCACAAAGACATCTGAAGGCACGTTCACTGAACCCAGTGCCTTCATTTTTTTCTTTCATTCTTTTTGCTTTTGGAGTAATTTGCGTTTACGAGAAACATCTCATCCGTAACATTTTGCAATCACATCCTTACGCATAGCTGAGATGGTCTCTCTAGCTATCATCTTGGTGCCGATACCCGCTTGGATAGGTATAACAAACATGTGTTTGGGGATCAAGTCCTTCAATTTTTCACAGATCTGTCTGCCTCGGTAGAAAGCTTTGTCCTTGTGGATAATCCAACTCAGTGCTTCGATACGTTCATTGTTGATAAATATATCTAACTTCACCAAATCTGCTGATTCGTATCATCTAAATTCATAGTTCATCGTGCCGTATCCTTTGGTACCAGATTTGAGTTTGTCGTAAAAATCAATGATGAGCTCTCCCATCGGCATTCTATAACGTCGCACTACCCTACTTGCATCCAAATAATCCATAGACTGGAGTTCTCCTCTATAGTCTTTACAGAGTTCCATAATGTTGCCGGCATATTCTTGTGGTCAGACAACTTCTACATCAGCCATCGGCTCGTAAATCTCGTCAATATGTCATTGTTCTATCATATCAGATCCTGATCTAATGACCAATCGCAAACGCAAGACATCTTCATACTTGTCCTGCAAATCTGCTTCGTTGAGACCGGCGTATTCTTCATATTTGATGCCTGCCTTTTCTAATACATGCACGTGCAATCATGACTTGATCAATGTAGGGATATTTGCTCATGATTTGATACTTTCGATGGTGGGGTTTCTCGATTTGATCAAATACACCACAGTAGGGATAGTGAAAATAGTATCCATGTCATATTCTCTAAAGAGCCTCTCTTTGACAATATCCATATGCAGCATTCACAAAAATCCACATCTAAACCCAAATCACAGTGCTTTACTATCCTCCATCGCATATTCTATCGAGCTATCATTGAGTGATAATTTTTCCAAACTATCTTTGAGTTTGTCGTACTCAGTAGTATCTATCGGATAGACTCCTGCATAGACGTATGGTTTTACTGTTTTGAACCCTGGGATACTGGACTGTAAAAGAGTCCCATAATTTTGCGGTTTGGGTATATTTCCTATGATAGTATCTCCGATCTTGATTTCTCTGACAGATTTTTGACCTGTGACTATATAACCAATCTGACCTGCAGACAGACATGGATCGGCACTATACTCTGGATTGAAGTGTCAGACTTCAGTCACTATAATAGACTTCTCGGAGTGTGCCAAATGCACCGTATCTCCTGCCTTGATAGAGCCGTCGTCAACTTTGACATAGGCAACTACTCCTCTATACGGATCGTATACCGAATCAAAAATAAGCGCTCTACTTGCTTGCGGATCTTTATTGGTACCAAATTTTTGTGGATGATCTTGTTTGAACTGGATAGGATTTTTGATCCTTTCGATGATTGCATCTAAAACCAATTCAACATTTTGTCAGGTCTTACCTGATACTTGGAAAGTTTCGCTCTGATCGATACCAATCACATGTTCGATCTCTTTGGCTACCCTCTCAGGATTTGCTGCGGGGAGATCTATTTTGTTCAATACAGGTATGATCTCGATATTTTGATCGATTGCTTGGTATAATGTGGACAATGTCTGCGCTTGGATACCCTGGCTGGCATCCACCAATAGTAAAGCACCTTCTACCGCTGCCAATGAACGAGATACTTCATACTGAAAATCTACGTGTCCTGGCGTATCGATGAGATTGAACTCATATCATTTTCGTTGCATACGAACAGGCGTAAGTTTGATAGTGATGCCTCTCTCCTGTTCCAAATCCATACGATCCAAGACTTGTGCTTTATCTGTTTTTCTAATAGTTCCTGTAATCTCCAACATACGATCTGCGAGTGTAGATTTGCCGTGATCGATATGCGCTATGATACAAAAATTACGTATTTTATCGGACATTATCTCGTGTTACAACACATACAAGTAAATCGTTTGCAGAAAACTTAGGGATTTGTAGTATCAAAACAAGTTTATCGTTTAATAAATACTATGAAACACTCTATCGCATTAGCATTTTTGTCTGTTGTTTTGTTGTCGGCATGTGCTCGCCCTACAGAAATACAGCCAATCGACACTACTACCGGTGAAGTAGTACAAACTGGTGAAGTTGTACAAACTCAAGATCCAGTAAAAAACAATCCTATAAGTGCTCCTACAGAGGATATCCCTACAACACCTATAGTACAAGATACTACTGATACAGTTGATACAGCTCCCACATCTCCAAGTTATACTACTGCCGATGTTGCATCACACAACACATCTCGCTCTTGCTGGACTATCGTCAATAACAAAGTATATGATATTACTTCATACATCGAAAGACATCCTGGTGGTCCTGAAGCTATCCTAAAGATATGTGGAAGGGATGGTACTACTACTCTCCATAAACAGCATGGTACTAGTAAAGACAATGGGCTGCAAAAATATTATCTCTGAGATTTAACACAATAGTGCTGTCATTATTATGGGTATGCTCGGGAAATTATTCTGACTATTCGCTCCAAAAAAATACTCTCGCATTGAACTTGATAGCATGGGACGTGATTTTGTGTTAGCAGAAATTAGAAAAGCAGCACATACTGTCTATGGATTAGAACACAATTTCTCATCGATCAGTGATTATCATGATTTTGTGAGTAGAGTCCCTCTGGTAGAATATGATGATATATCTGCGTATATACAGCGTAGTTTGGCTGGAGAAAAAAACATACTAACGCAGTATCCTATCGACTATTTTGCAAAGAGTGCTGGTAGCACTGCTGCAGTTTCTAAATATCTGCCTGTCACTGGGTTATCGCTACAAAAAAATCATAGAAAAGTGACACAAGATTTTATATCTACATATCTGAAAAACAATCCAACATCGAAATTGCTACGTGGGAAATCTCTTATGCTTACTTGAAGTTTTGAAAAAAATCCTATTACACAAGAAGATAATGTCTGATTTATATCGGCTATATTACACAAAAGTACGCCACGATATTTGCAGCCTCGACGCAGCGATAATGGGAGCAATAGTTCGATACGCGACTGGGATGAAAAGCTTCGCTATATTATCACAAAAACACAACATGACAATCTGGTATGTATTGGTGGTGTAGGGC
>CAZEYI010000055.1:0-7045 GCA_964516785.1 uncultured Candidatus Peribacteria bacterium | reverse complement strand
GAAGTTTAATACTCACTGACAGCGGTGGTTTTCAAGTATTTAGTTTGGGTTTGAACAAAGACAAAGACAGTCCATTACGCGATAACCAAAGCCATGCAGTTAATATGAAACTCAAAGAAGAATGAGTATATTTCCGCTCACCACACGATGGATCCAAGCATTTTTTTTCACCAGAAAATGTGGTTGATATACAGAGTAACTTCTGATCAGATATTATGATGATGCTCGATGTATGTTCGCCAGGAGATGCCGACAAAAATACCGTAGCCAGACAAATGCGCATGACACATCGCCGAGCCAAAAGAGGCTACGATCATTTTATGTCCAAGTACGATGAAACGCGTGGCGTGCTATTCCCCATAGTCCAAGGATGATCACATCTGGATCTCAGACAACAATCAATCGATGCGCTCACCCCATTCGCTACAGACGGCATTGCCGTAGGATGAGTAAGTGTTGGTGAAGACAAAGATAAAGTACAAGAAGTAGTAGCATTTGTGTGACCTAAGCTACCGGCCGATAAGCCCCATTACCTCATGGGAGTTGGTATGCCGGAGGATCTTCTTTTTGCTATAGAACAAGGATTTGATATGTTTGATTGCGTTATGGCCACCAGACTCGGTAGACATGGCGTCATGTTCACTCCAGAGTGAAACAAACATCTCAAAACAGCACAGTTCAAGGAAGATTTTTCACCACTTTGTGACTTTTCTCCCGAACTCGGCAAATATACCAAGGCATATATTCATCATCTCATCAAGGAAGGAGAAATGTTAGGATGAATTATACTTTCTCTGCATAATATACTCTATCTACATAAAATGCTCGAAGATTGGAAAAAAGATATGCTACAATAAGCATCCACTTGCAAGCCAATCCCAAAAAAATACAATCGACCCGTTTACTAAAGACAATATCCATGCTCGTCAAATTAAATTCGATCATCATATATGCGCTAGCTGCATTTTTTCTCGCACTCCTCGCATATCCACCATACATTGCACTATTGCGCAAGCTAAAAATAGGCAAAACAATACGCGAAACAGCCATGACCGGCGAAAAGGCAGTTAATTTTATAGAACTACACAAACATAAAAGTGGGACACCAAATCTCGGTGGATGAATGTTTCTGATTATCATGACAATTATGATCGCCATAGCACGAGGTCTCCAACATTATGGCATCATCAACAACTCATTAGTTGCTAGAGAGGAAACATATATCATCCTATTTGGATTCTTTTCTATGGGAATCTTAGGATTGATCGATGACATACTCAACATCATATGACATGGCAAGATGAAGGGCCTAAGCGCAAAAGCAAAACTCATTGGGATGTTTCTATTTGCATGATTTATGAGTCGATGGTTTTATAGTAGACTAGGCATAGATTATATTAATTTACGACCAATAGCAGGGAAAATTAGTATAGGAATACTCGCCCCAGTGTTGACATTTTTCACAGCGATAAGTGTGGTTAATGCTATCAATATTACAGATGGCTTGGACGGATTGGCAGGCTGATTAATGATCATCGTGTTGGGAACATTAGGAGCGCTAACCTTCTTTTATGGTACATACATCACCACGACAGTCATAGCAATCCTGATCGCAGTACTCGCAGCATTCTTGTGGTACAATATCAATCCTGCTAAAATATTTATGGGAGATAGTTGAGCCTTTGCTATCTGATGACTTTTATCATCGCTGCTATTTATACTAAATATGAGGATGGGGATTATCATTCCATTTACATTCCTTTTCATATTTTTCATAGCTGAGATCGGATCAGTAGTATTGCAAGTAGCATGAAAAAAATATTTTAAGAAAAAAATTCGACTTGTAGCTCCCATTCACCATCACTACGAAAAACTAGGGATGGGTGAAACGCACATAGTGATGAAGGCTCGACTTATCCAATGAATCCTAGCAGCCATAACTATCATAGCGTTGTTCTATCAGTTTAATATGAAGCTTTTACCATAATATACACGTGAATCCAGATGTACAAAAAACGAAGTATCCGAGCAAGCAAATTTTTTGTGATAGGACTTATCCTTCATTTCTTCACATATACGCTCATAACATTTGGTTTTGGTCGAGAAAGTACGGTACGAAATATCATTCGAGCCTGGAAAGAATTGTGGATAGCGGGAGCAGCTGGAAGCATCATACGATTATTATGGCAACACAGAAATGAAATAAAGCCTAGACGACAAGCCTTACCTATCAAAAATATCATACGAGCCACAGGGATTGGAATCCTGGTTGCTTGACTCATAGGACTCACATTCACACCAAGTTCGCTGACCGAATACTTGATGGCAATCAGATATGATTACACAGGTTTTGTTGTATTTATCATAAGTTTTATAGGATGATGGTGGTTCCTTCGTGAACAGGACCGAGATATTCCAGAATGGATCAACAAGATACTCAAAACCATGCTCATTGCAGCATTGGCACGACGATGGATTGTCTTCTTCTTACCTAGATTGCTCGAATTTGCAGGATACAATAGTGGAGTATTCGAAGGTGAAGTAGGTATGGCTCCACCAACAACATATTATACTGAGGTAAATCAATGATACCCTCGCAATCAATTCTTATTTGAAAGACCAACTTCTCGAGGATTTTTCCTCATAGCATTCTGGCCATTATTTTTTGTTACGAGCATCAGAAAAAGAAACAAGTGGGAAGCGATGATGCGATTCGGTATATTTGGCCTCAATGTGCTAGCAACATTTTCTAGAGCAGCTCGACTTGGGTGGCTGATACAGACAGTAATATTAATATTGATAGACAATAGAAAAATGCTTGGAAAGGCCTTCCTCTACTATCTCCTCCCCTGAGTACTTGTACTATGAGCTGTAACCTATGTTGGCAGAGATCAGATCATACATAGAAGCTTCTCAAATCTCGGACATATCCAACATACCCTTCAGGCTGTGCAAATGGTAGCCGAAGCTCCTATTGTAGGACAAGGCCCAGGCAAAGCAGGTCCTGTGACACATCATGGAGACAATCCGACAGCCTACAACCCAGAAAATCAATTCCTTACTATATGGATAGAGTATGGTCTCATAGGCTTTGGTATCTGGATGTATATCTACCTCTGGATGATGCGAATCTGAGTCAAAGCATTTGATACTATGGAAGAAAAAAAACTCACCAAAGAAAATAGAAAACGAGCACGAGCAGTATTTGCGCTCTCTCTCGGACTCTTTGGACTCAGCATCGAATGAATGTTCCTTCATAGCTTCATCGATAGAATGATCGTCTATCCACTCATGTTGGTTATGGGACTAACCTTTGCTATCTACTATAAGACAACATTTGTACACGGCAAAGAAAACATAGAAATAGATTAATTTTTCTTCATCTTCTCCCAATAATCTATCCACAACAAGCTATCTAGATGTAAAGGAGGAACATTGAATTGTTCTGCTAAACTTTGAAAATAATCCTGTATCACCTTTTCGCTAACATCTTTTCTCTTGTTATACACATATATCTGACGCAAACGAGAATCCACCGGTATCTGAACATGCATAGGATATGTCACAAATTTTTCAGTCACAATTCTCGCCGCATAGCCAAACATCTTCACTGTCAAAGTAATCGTTTTACTACGCACTGTTTGCTTCATGCAGTCAGCAAGTTTTCCACATAACAAAGTCATACTATCATAATACTCCAACAACCCAAAATCAGTTACAATCAAAGAATATCAATCCACAAATTTCTCCAATCTTTTACGTTTGATGTTATACAAACGCTTATTGTAACGAGAATGGATTAAGAAATCATACCACCACTCGACATTATCATGACCCAATGGCATTAAAACAGCACAATCAGAAACTACCTTCGTAGCAAACTCTTCCCATCGATCCGGCCCACTACCTGCTACCTGAAAAGAAATCAAGGCACATTCTACCACGAGATAGACAAAAAGTTCCTTAGTCATTCCAAGCCTAGAAACCTGATACCATGCTTCCTGCAAAGCAATAAATTGCCTATCAGATTGCTCGATAGCCAAGATATCTGCAAATGTATACTGCTTCACATATAAATCCAAAGACATAGTATCAAGCTCTATAAACAGCAACAAATGTAAGTAATCGTATTTTTATTGCAAATGCCATGCTAAAATCTACACTCGCGACACGTATTTTATTTTTATGGTACAAGAAAATGGTGCACCTTATCAAAGATCTCCCATCCTACGCCGATCAAGACAAAAAAATTCTCAATGTTGTCATCGAAATCCCTACAGGGAGTTCAAATAAAGTAGAATTTGATGAAGAAGAAGGAGTGTTTAGACTCGACAGAGTACTCCACCACCAGATGTTTTATCCATTTGACTACGGATTTATCCCGCAAACATTGGAAGATGACGGCGATGCAGTAGATGTTATTATGTTAACTACATATCCTACATTCCCAGGATGCGTGATCAAAGCGAGAGTTGTAGGTATCATCGAAACATCAGATGAGGAAGGTAAAGATCACAAAGTAGTTTGCGTACCTATCAGCAAAATAGACCCAAGACGAGATCATATACAGTCTGTAGAAGACCTCAATCCACATACAAGAGAAGAACTACTGCTTCATTTCAAGGAAATCAAAAAACTTGAAAAAGCAAAATACGACAAAGTCACCATCAATGGATACAAATCTATCGAATACGCATATGACTTAGTAAATAGTTCTATCGTAGCATTCCACAACCATAACAAATAATTCCCCTTCTTGCGAAAGAGGGCGGAGGATTTTATCAAAAACAATCTAAATTCATGAAAAAACGAGCTCTCTTACTCATAGCGACTACTGCTTTTCTAGCAGGATGTGGCCAACAATCAGATGTGGCAGTATTTGAATCAGGATATACAGCAGAACAAAAAGAATCTCTTGCTGTATGTCTTACAGAAAAAAATGTCGTTATGTACGGCACCGAACGATGCCCACACTGCAAAGACCAAAAAGCAGCATTCGGTGAAGCATTTGCCAAAGTAACATATATCGACTGTGATAAACAATCCTTGCAATGCCAAACTGCAGGCGTACAGGGATTTCCTACATGGATATGAGGTACAAGCATCAAGCTAGAAGGTACACAAACACTTGCAGACCTCGCTACAGCCTCTGAATGTTCAGTACAATAAACTAACACATAAATTATGATAAATCTCCTCTCAAAAGGAGATTTTTCTATATCTTTACTTATAACAAACAAATCATATACTATAGCCCTAAAACAAAAAGGATATGTGGTTTAAAAATGTACTTATCGCCACCTGGAATGCCGGCCCTTATGTTTTTGGTGGACACATCATCTTAGGTATCTTGCTTATACTAACCAAAAAAGCAGAACCAAGGATAGATCAATTCATTAAGAGAAGGTTCAAAAATCCCAAAAAAGTAGAAAAGGTAAGCGATTTTATTATCCGAATAGCCAGTGCATACGGTTGGTTTATGATAATCAAAAATAGCTTGCTCTTTATTGCGTGGTTACTAATTTATTGGGCTCCAAAAGCCTATGAATGGATGTTGCCACATTGGCAGCAACTACGTGATGAGTTTCTACAGGGGTTGCCAAGCCAATTTCCAGGCATGTGAAGCCTCTTGATGTATCGTCAGGGGGCTTTTCCAACTTTTTTGTCACAAAATGTCAACTTATTCGTATATACAGGTGTCGAGAATTTTATAGACACGATAATAAACGCTCCAATATGAAGTTAAAAGGGTACTTTCAGCACTATAAACACATGGAACTCAGTCCAACTGAAAAGTTTTCTCTTTTTGAAAAAATTATGGAGCAAAAATTCGCACCACAGAAACCAGGACTATTATCTCGCATACTCTATGCTAAAACATTAAGATATAGCTTTGCCACATTACTTATCGTAGCTTGAGCATACGGAGCCAATATATTCCGCAATGATATAGCATTTTTTGCTTGATCACTGATGATCCAAGATTCTAGCGTAGTGCAAGCATGATATATCGCCAAAATTATAGACTTTCAAGGAGCATTCTATATCGAACACAAAGGCAAAAACATAGTATCTACGGCAATCAATGCCTGAGATATTGTAACACTCAAAAAGGGGACCAAGATCACCTTCAATATAGACGAGAAAACACAAGGAACGGTAGTATGACCAGCGCAATTCGAGATTCAAGAAGAAAAAAATACTAACCTCAAGCAAAGCATCTATAAGCTCAACATCATACGTGGTGATTTTGTACAGATAGCCTCTATCAACGATACCACAGAACAAAATATAGATATCAGTATACAAGACATAACTGTCCGCCAAAGGATTGGACAAACAGCGTCTCGCTATACTATTACCAAAAAGGGATCACAGCATATTGTAAACAACCAGGGCGCCTCTCTATTGGTAGCGACAGCAGACAACCAAAAAACCATTTCTTCAAAGCAAACCTTGGCAGTTGCTAACAATGATATAACACTCATAGAGGATGAGAAAATCATAGCAAGTGCGATCAACAACGGAGATGTTTCTCAAACCGTAAATATAGCAGATAGTAAACCAAATACAGAAGACATAGAATTGGCAGCATTACTCACTGAGGTCACGACTGATACTACTATAGATACAAGCACTATGAGTCTCAGTATGGCAAAGATACGTGATCAAAACCAAAAAATCGTCCCAACTCCAGAACAAAATACACAAATTCAAAGTGCATTAAATAGCAAATTCTTGATGAGTAATATGCAATCCATATTCACAAACCCAGGAAACACAAAAGCTATACAGCAAGTTGCAGACAAACTAACGTCAGTTGCCAAGGCATTAGATATCAAGATCCAAACAAGAGCTTCTCTCGAAAGCATAGCAAGCTCGGCTTCTGAACTGGCAAATAAACTTGAAACTAGATACTTCATAAGTCCAAATAGTATAGCAAATTTGAGAGCTATTGCAGCTTGGGCTATATACATAAAAAATCAGGAAATATTTGCAGATCTCGATAGTGCAAACAAAGCATGGGAAGAACTTACAACCAACA
>CAZEYI010000054.1:0-7114 GCA_964516785.1 uncultured Candidatus Peribacteria bacterium | reverse complement strand
ATTGGTTGATGATGATTCCGAGGACAGTGATATGGTAAATGATTACAAAAATTCTGATATATCCCAGAGGCACAGTCTGATTTCGTATTTGCTGCATTTTCCGAAGAGATAGGCTTCTTAGGTAACGGCGTACTACTTGCTCTCTATTTTTATTTGTGTCGATATGTACTCACACATCTCAGCTACAGTAGAGATACCTATAGCAAGCTTATAGGCGTCGGGATTATCTCTCTTATCATTATACAAATGTTTGTAAACATAGGTGTAAACCTCAAAATATTACCAAATACCGGACTCACGCTCCCCTTCATTAGTTATGGAGGTACTGCTATTATGGTAAATCTCATTGAAATAGTTATACTCTACAAGATAGTTAAGAAAAATAGCTTCGTCTCCTAACCTTGAGCATCATGGAACTTATCATCGACAAGAACAAATTATTGTGCCTCAGTACCGTACAAAATACGACCAAAGAATTCAAACATACTATCGAATGATCATTTTTCGCAGACTACGATAAACTCATCCCTATCGAACACAAAAAACAACGAAAAACACTGCAATTCAAGGAGCTATCAGACAAGATGGCGGTATGTTATGTAAGTGCCAGAACACAAAACATGGCTGACAGCCTTACTAATCTAGATGCATCAGGAGCAATAGCTGCACTTGGATTATTTAGATGAGTGGACGAATCAAATAACAAAAGATATGCATTCCTCTACAAATATCCGACCAACAATATCAATATCCTCAATCACCAACTCTCTATGTTGGGACTCAACGTCACAACACACAAAACTGAAAAAGGTGTCATTGTCCAACTTCCAGAAAAAACACAAGGTAGTATCGGTTTTGATGATACTAATGTAAATACAACTATATCGTTCTTATTTATACTCACGCTTCTCTACGGTAAATTTGATATCAGAGAAGGCGCTTTGCACAATATCAAGATCCATATTCCTCTCTTTGGTGCATACTTGAAAGACCAGAAAATTTTTGATACTATCACCTTTGCCCTCCAAGAAAAAGGTATTTTCTTAGAAAAAAATATCATCCAGAGTAATGACGGAATTATATATCAGATCAGCAGCAGCGACTATGAACTCCTCCAATCTATGGCAAAATACTACAAACCTATTGCAAAAATCAGCAAAATACCTAGTTTTGATAGAGCAGTACAGAGCAAAGAATTACTCCTCCAATTCCTAGCAAATATGGATCCAAAACCTGTAAACTACGACACAGTTAGCGAGCAGATACGCACACACATAGTCAAGTTTATACAAAAATAGACAATGAGGGGTTGGTGTAAAGGTAACACAGCGGTCTTCGGAACCGTCGTTGCGGGTTCAACTCCTGCACCCCTTGTATTTTGCTAGAAAAGTGATATAATATGGCTACTTTACATCGTAGTTATATAAATATGACATGATGATTTTATCACGACAGCTTGTGATACACACATAAATTATTGCCAGGACAGTCATCATTATCTGATGAAATGTACAGCAATAACCAAACCATAGAAACTCAAAAAAAAGAAACAGTTCGTCATTCATACTCTAGTGGAGTAAGTGAATTAACATATCTACTCAACCTACAGGATATGCAAATAGAAAATTGAAGTAAACATAGTGATATAGAGTAATACAAAAAAAGCTCCTTTGCAATAAGGAGTTTTTTTTGTATAGCAGAAGTGTTTATAGCTCACTCGCAATGAAAAAAAAAACTAGAGATCAGCAAACCGGTCGTACATGACCGAAAATATTATGCCAAATTTATACAGGCTTCTTTTGTGTTTGCTATAACATTGTGTTTCATCGTATTTTCACTGTATCAAAGCCTTACTGACATCATTTTTGGTAAAAATAAAATCGATGTCTTTACGCAAGATCTCCCACAGATAGCACTATACTTCTACACCATAGATCCTCAGTTTTCAAACTTCCTTATAGAGCTCGACGATATAGTCCAAGCATATGTCAAAGGAGAAAACATCATGCAAACCAAGACAAAACAGATCGAAGAAACATGGAACTATATCAAAGACAATAAAGAATACATCAAAAACCTATGATACGACGAATACGATACACTCTTGGATTTCATAGCAGATGGTTGGAAATACAAAGATGAAGTATTTGCTCTCCTGGGCAACAAAGAAGCACAAAACTATCTCGTACTCCTGCAGAACAGCAACGAGAAAAGACCAAACGGTTGATTCTTCTGATCCTTTGCATTCATCACCGTCCAGCAAGGATTTATCAAAGATCTCAAAATAGTCGACGCTTATTATCCAGACTTTATAGCATATAGAACTCGATTAACTGCACCAGATTGGAGTAGACCATTCCTCCCTGAACGCAAAATTGGATTCATTGCTGCAAATAAGTTCTGATTTACCGACATCGATGGTAAAAATATTAAAGACCTCTACGAACTTATGTTCAATAAGACCTTTGATATGAAAAAAGTCAAAGAAACAATGTCACCAGAAATGTACAACTCCTTACTACACAAAAACATCAAAGGTGTTATATTTATCCAAACAGATCTATTGGAGTTCCTCATCCCTGGATTCAAAAAAGAGATTCGAGAGCGACAGTTTGTCAACGCATCAGTCGATCTCATCAGAGGAGAAATTCGTGGCAATAAAAAAGAAAAATATATCGATGAAGTAAATACATATTTTAGAGAAAACCAAAATACTATTATCAAAAATCTTATCAATAAATTCCCTGAAGTATTAGCGAATAATCTCATCCACATCTACCTATCCAACGCCAGTGAAAAACTCAACTGACTACTGCAAAAACGAGAACTCACCAACATATACAATTCATCATTTATTTACGCACGAGATACAAATAATTCTTTCAACAAGACAGATGAGTTTGTCCAAAAACAAATTCTTATCATCAATCAAAACAACGATGTCGTTGTCGATAGTACCATCGATAAAATAAAAATAGATACACTACCCGCATGAACATACACTATGAAAGTAATCTATACCCTGGACGTACCCAGCAGTTACATAAACTTCATCAAACAACAAGAAGAAGCATACAATATAGTTCTTACGAACAGAGAACGTGGGATCTTAGGACTCGAACCAAACATATTACCAGAGTGATCTCCTCCAAGACGACGACAATCCAGATCCACTATATATTTCCCAAACAACGCAACCATCATAGACACACAATGAGACACCCTCGAACGCAGATACTTCCAAGCTCCATTTGCCAACGGCCTCTACTACCTCATCAGGATCAACGAAAACCACACCAGCAAAACCCTCACCATCCAATTCACGATCAAATAGACGAACATTGACTTTTCTTATAAAAAATATATAATAATTTTGTATTTAGGAATTATTCACTATGAAGGCCGGGCTTATTATTCCAACATTCAATGAATGAACACATACAATAAATATTCGAAACATCGAAAATGAAAGTTTTGTCGAACAAGAAATTATAAGATCAAATATATACCATACATTGACGATCCTAAAACCACAATTGAAAAAGTTTTCCACAACAATTGTTGTTGATGATGGTAGTACAGATGATACAATAGATCAAATCAAAAGATTCCAAAGGGAAGAAAAAATGGAAATTCAGATCATACAAAACACAAAAAATCAAGGTAAATGAGCAAGTTTTCTAAAGTGATACTATGAATTAAAAAACGACCATGATGTATTGGTAACAACTGACGCAGATATGCTCTTTACATGAAATACTATACCCAAACTCATAGAAAATCTCAAATCTCCACAAAACAATACAACAATGATTGTCTCAGATTACATTGAATCAGATCAAGTTCCCTATCCACAAGATTTACATACACCAGAATCCAACCCATTTGATTCTATAGATATATCGGGGACAAGAGCAGTATCTATAGATAGCTTAAAACAACATCTCGAAAACAATACCAACAAGATAGAGGAAATTTTAATGAGTGGATGATATACCTTAGAACCAGTCCTCAATGAATTATTTAAAGAGAAAATTCACTACATAAGAAAAAGATCAAGTAACATTATTTTGCCTCAATTTCTGCCTCCATTTAGAAAAGAAGGTGTAAGAGAAAAACAAGAAGCTGAGCAACTTATAGCAACAATGGCTATGAGAGAGATAGATTACACTCCTACTCTAAAGTAAATTTCCTTATCGACCAATTCTCTCTTTGATCCTCGCTTGAGTGCAGATATCTGTTTGATGATCTCAACTTTTTCTGGTGTGTTAACAACTGGGATATCATACGGATTCAGTGGCTTGAAACTGAACGGCTTAGACTGCTGACTGTTGATCGACATCTTCATGATACCTCTAAACTGATCCATCGATACCAAGTCTTGCTTACTAAACTCAGGACTAAATTCATTTTCCAAGAATTCAGCATCTGGCGCACCTACCTTGAGCGCAAATATCGTACCCACGTTACCAAATATTGTCTTAGACAAATCTAACTCTCCTGACAATCATCCTTGCTTGAGCTGATCGATATACTGGTGAGCCAAAGCCAAACCAAGTCTATATTTTCTCGCTTCTGACAAAATACTTTCAAATGATTTAGATACATAGTTCTGGAATTCATCCACATACAGGAAGAATGGTTTTCTATCCTTTTCTTCCACCGCTGCTCTCTTGAGCGCAGAGATCTTGATCTGCATCGCTATCATTCTACCGATAAGCTGCGAGTTCATTTCACCTGCCAATCACTTAGACAGATTACAAATAATGATCTTATTGTCCTGCATCGCATCATAGAAACTGAACGATGATTTGATTTGTCCGATAATATTTCTCACGTATACTCATGTCGTAAACGGAGCAAACTTCGCCTGGATAAATGGAATAATTTCAGACTTTTCTCTATCGCCCATGGATTTATATGTCTTATTCCATCGGGCAGAGATCACAGGATTCTTGAGATTTCTGATCTTGGATTCTGCAAAGGCAGGATCCGTAAACAATCTCATGATATCGAGCAAACTACCACCTTCAGGCTGTTCCATAAGCAAGAAACACGCATTACGGAAGTAATCCTGTATACGCGGACCAAATATCTCATGTCCGTACATACTCACAAACATCTCGATAAGATCATTGGTCACCACATCCATCTCATCTTCATTATCGGCATGGAGTGGATTGAATGCGATAGGATACTCAGTATTAGATAGATCAAAGTAGATAAGATCATCTATTCTTTCTTTGGGGATATGTTGCAACAATTGTTCGGCCACATCACCGTGCGGATCGATATAACAACATCAATGCCCAGCCTTGATATCTTCGATAGTCATCTGATAGAGCAAAGTGGTTTTACCAGTACCAGTCTGTCAGATCACATACACGTGTCTAAATCTATCCTTAAACTGTAGTCTCACATCTTTCTTAATTCCTCCATAGGTATTTGTTCAGATAATCATTCACTCACTAGGCAAATTATCAGGAACAGGAACTACCTTATATTTTTGCCAACTGATGCGAGGATTTTTATTAAATTTAAATGTAGGGAAATGAATAATAGATGAGAGCTCCTTAATATTCAGGATCATCTCTTTATAATAGTAATCTGTCTTTATAGTCTTCCAGTAATAGTAGACGATATAGTCCCAAATCGTATGATGCGAATGGAAAACTCTATGTACAAACTCTTTGGCAAATTCTCTAATATCATGTGCTGCTACAAAACGTAGTGAATTAAGCCCAGGATAGTTATATTGATTAAACAACCTAGCAAGATCATCCATAAGCTTCTCCGCCCTTGTTTTATCTGGAGATGTAACCAATGCTCTTATCTTTACCTTAAATAACTCATCGTCTAGTTTCTTATCAAAATCAGCCAATTGCATCTGTGAAAATTCATGCTTCTGTTCTTTTTCTCCATGGTCATCATTTTTCGCAAAAAGAAACTTTACTATCTTCGCAAAAAATCCACCATGATGCCCTTCTTTGATATGTTCTGATTTCTTTCTTAGTTTCTTAAGCCATGACTCCTGAAGTGGAGAAACCATGACTTGTAATGTTATTTTTTCATCAACATTTACTTTAGAATACGCTCCAAGCAAGCTATCCATAGGATCTGCTTCATACGATTCGTAGGTCTTGATAGGATAGACACTCTCTTTCTTCAAGAAGAATTCTCCTCCAGCCATATACTTACCCGCTTCCAAGAGTTTTGGCTGAGGAATAAGATCTATAACTGCGCCAATATAAAACGACGATATCATTTTTTCGACATTTTCAAGATATTCTTGTGGCACACCAAGAATAAATTTGATCATCTCTTTTTCCACAAACAATTCCATACTGATATAATTATTACCCAACAATTTATATGCCAGACTATCATCCACGATAGCATAGAAGTTCTTGTATAATTGATTCATCACTTCAATATTTTGTTTCATAGTCTGTTGGACATGCTCTGCATCTCAGACTACTTCTTTTTCTTTTTTTGGTATTTTTACCTGCAGAAATCTAATTTTCTGAGCTTGGTCATATCTGTGTTTTGTATGCAAATATGAAAAAATATACTTTCCAAGCATATAGAACAAAGCCAATAACACTACTATTCATACTAATCCCAACAGTATCTGCATGGATATATGGATCTAAATATACCTAATAAGTATATATAAACACACAAATGGAGCAAAGATACAATGCATTTATACAGCAAAAGCAACCAAATTTATTATTTATTATATAATATGTTTCCCAAAGGACTTTATCCACATCCCATCACCAAAACTATAGAAAGCATAATCGTGCGACAATGCATGATTGTAAGCTAGCTTCCAGTCAGTCCCCATACACGCAGATACAAGCATAAGTAAGCTACTTTTGGGGAGATGAAAATTAGTAATGAGTTGATCTACTACACGAAAAGAAAACCCAGGATAGATAAATATCTTGGTCTGAAAATAGATGTATTGTCATTCTAAGCCAAGTGAAGAATCTAGTACACAAGTATTGTTACCTATATCTGCAATCAATCTATTCCAAAATATTGTCGTTTCTTCTGAAAATGACTGCATAAATAGCTCTTTCCTCCCTTTCAAAATCTTCCACACATA
>CAZEYI010000053.1:0-7152 GCA_964516785.1 uncultured Candidatus Peribacteria bacterium | reverse complement strand
AGGATAGTAATAATCGTGCATTTGTTTCACCTCTGTCGTATACTCATCATCAAACAATCCTGCATCATATAACAATGAAATAATAGATGGCTTTGATTTACCACTACGATCAAAATACTGTGTCAGCGTACTATCAAAATCACTGACGATATGCGTCCTGTTTAGATTGTTCTTGATGGTATCAAGTTTGTGTTGGAAATTTTTTTGATCTGCTATATGGATAGCCATCGCCTATATTTCTCGCTAAATAGCTTGCTCTATTTCCCTAATAACTGCCCCAAATCTATTGTCTGGAGATTTTTCATCTGAGGAACGAAACTGATGTCGTGGCTGACCATAATCATTGCACCTTTGTACTCGCTCAAGCATTCTGCAATCACTGGCAGGTGACGGAAGTTGATGTGATTTGTCGGCTCGTCGAGGATCAAGAGATGTGGTTTTTGGATGACAAATCTTGCATAGCAGAGCAATCATTTTTGTCATTCGGAGAGATAGTGAATTGGATTTTTGAGCAAGTCGCCGGTAAGCAAAAATTGTGCAGCAATACGATAAACATCTTGGTCTTTGATCTCATCAGACATCTCATGCAAAGCATCTCGGACGATCATGTCCATATCGAGCGCATTGAAATCCTGACTGTAGTAGCCTACTCTGATGCCATCAGCAATAGTGGCGTCTGCATCATGTGCATGGACGAGTCTTTTGAGCAATGTAGACTTACCGATACCATTTGGTCATTTGAGGATATATCTTTCTCCTTTTTTGATAGTAAGATTTAATTTTCTATGCACAATTTCTGCGGTCTTTGGATCCATCAAGGTCAAATTATTGATCGTCACGATTGGTCATACAAAATTTTCAAACTCGATGTTGAATGGCGAGATGGTCTTGTCATCTTTTCTCACTTCTACTTTATTTTCTTCTGCTTCCTCGACTTCGTCTCTCATCTTGCTAGCAAGTTTACGCATCTTACCTCACTTGTTGGCAAAGAAGTTGATCTTATCTTTTGCGTCAGCAATTCTTTTTTCTTCTCTAGCGTTGAGCATTTTTTCTTTTTCGATCTGTGCTGCGATCTGTTCTACGACGTCGTAATAATCTCATCGATATTGTTCGACTTTGTGTGTCATGACATTTAAGTACAAGACTCCATCGGTAAACATATTTAAGAAATCTGCATCATGGCTAATTACCACTACCGTCTTGTCGTAACCCAAAAGAAATCCTATCAAATTATTGATCCCATCAGTGTCCAAGTTGTTGGTCGGTTCATCTAGTAGCAAGATATCTGGCTTTTGGATCAACGCATAGGCAAGCAGCAATCTGGCTTGTTGGCCACCAGAAAACTGGTTCATGACTTTGTCCAAATCAGGGACAACTAAATTAACAGTCTTGAGGACTTCTTCTATTTTTCTATCGAGCTGATAATCTTTTTCTTCGAAAGCTGTGGCAAAATATTCTCTCACCGTGAGAGTCATCTGTTCTCTTGGGATGACTTGTTTTGCAATCGCGATGCTGTTGCCAGCAACGATATTCATCTTACCAGATTTGAGTTTGAGCTCACCAGTAATGATCTTAAACAAGGTAGATTTCCCTGCGCCGTTTTGTCCCATGATTGTGATCTTGGTATTTTGACGGATAGAAAAATCTGCATTATCGAGGATGATTTTTTTGTCATCGCCGTAGGAGAATGACGCTGCATCAAAACGCAGTATCACAGGATTTTGATTATTGTTCATAGCATAGATGGTTATAATAAATTTAGAGAGACTATACGAATTTCCTCCAAAAATGATAGTGCAATGCGTGGCAAAAAATACAAAACGTGTTCGATGTAGACATCGAGTAATCTAGCTCTGCACCTATATACTGTCGTCATCCTGAACGAAGTGAAGGATCCATGGATTCTTCGTTGCACTCAGAATGACTAATATTTTATCTTGAAAATCTTCTTCCTCTGCCCGATGGTTTTCTGTTGTTGTGTGAAGGTTGGGTTCTTATGGGTGCTGTATGTGATAGCGGGAATGGGTGATCATGTACGACAGGGATATCTTTTTTGATAAGATCAGTGATCTGTTTGAGGAGTTTTTTTTCTTCATAATCACAAAAGGCTATAGCTACTCCACTCGCGCCTGCTCTGCCTGTACGGCCGATACGGTGGACATATGTTTCTGGTTCGTTTGGTAGATCGTAGATAATTACGTGTGATAACAAATCAACATCAATACCTCTAGCTGCGATATCGGTAGCGACCAAGATCCTTATCGTATTGTTCTTCAAACTTGCTAAGGCATTTTGTCTGGCAGTTTGTGATTTGTTTCCATGAATGGCCGCTGATGGGATACCTGCTTTGGCAAGTGTTTCAGCTACTTTATTTGCTCCATGTTTGGTCTTGGTAAACACAAGTGCGTTCTTGATTTTCTTATCTTGGAGAAGGTGGAGCAGTAGATTTCTTTTTTGTTCTTTGGGGACATAATACAAGGACTGACCTACGGTATCTACAGTCGATGACACAGGTGTCACTTTGACAGAGATAGGGTCTTTTAAGATCGTGTGTGCGAGTTTCAAAATTTCTGGAGGCATCGTCGCAGAGAAAAACAATGTCTGTCTCTGTGCTGGGATGTGAGAAATAATTTTCTTCACATCGTGGATAAATCACATGTCCAACATTCTATCTGCTTCGTCTAATACGAACATCTTGATATTGCGCAGATCGATATGCTTTTGGTTGATAAGATCCAGCAATCTACCTGGTGTAGCGATCATGATATCGACACCCTTGCGAACTGCGTTGACTTGGTGCATTTGTGATACTCCGCCAAATATAACGGTGTGTGTGAGTCATGCAAATTTTCCATAGGCAGCAAAACTTTCGCCGATCTGGATAGCGAGTTCTCTGGTAGGAGTGAGAATCAAAGCATGGATATTTTTTTTGCCATGTTGTGGCAATTTGGCTAGTATCTGAATGATAGGTATCGCAAATGATGCGGTCTTACCTGTACCAGTCTGTGCACAGCCAAAAAGATCTTTACCACTCAAGACGACTGGGATAGACTGTTCTTGGATAGGTGTAGGTGTTGTGTAACCCTCTGCATCAAGTGCCTTGAGGATAGGATCAATAAGATGGAGTTCTGAAAATTTCATAGAATAATGCGCGGTAAAATAATACTGCAATAGTATCCGATAGAGTATACTGTTCTCCTAGCTGATTGTTATGGAGATTTGTCATTTCGACTGGAGCGAAGCGGAATGGAGAAATCTCAAGCTCTGCAAGATCCCTCGACTACGCTCGGGATGACATGACATAATCCCTTGCTTTTGTCTCATTATTTTGTATCGTGTCGATGTGCATGTATCTAGAGAAAGCGATAGAGATTAGGCTCGTTAAGCGCTTCAGCAACCGTCCCATTGGGGAAAGGTGCTAATTCCTACCCGGCATCGGGAAAGATATTATAAAAAGATGTACCATCTGATTGTAATGATTTTCTTTCTCGAGCGGAAAGATTTTTTTTATGTTTTGAGAAAAAAATGAAGCATTACATCACCTGTGAATCCGTTACCGAATGACATCCTGATAAGATGTGTGACCAAATATCAGATGCAGTCCTCGATGCCTGCCTGGCGCAAGATCCCTTGTCCAGAGTGGCATGCGAGACGGTCACGACAACATGAATTGTCATCGTCGCTGGAGAAATTACCACGACTGCAAACATCGATCATGAAGCTATCATTAGAAAAACAGTGCTCGACATCGGCTACGATGGCGATGCAAAATATTTTGATGGAAATAATTGTGCAGTCGTTAATTTGTTACATAAGCAATCACCTGATATCGCACAAGGTGTCGATACGGGTGGAGCTGGTGACCAAGGTATCATGTATGGTTATGCGAGTAATGAGACGCCAAGTTTTATGCCATTGCCTATCTATCTAGCGCATAATTTGGCAAAGAAACTCAGTGAAGTCAGAAAGGATGGCACGCTCTCATACCTCTATCCTGATGGCAAGACACAAGTGACTGTCGAATACGATGGACACACCCCATTGAGAGTCGATGCAGTAGTGGTATCATCACAACATGCGATCGATGTCACACAAGAAGAGATCCAAGCAGGCATCAAAAAATATGTCATCGAACCAGTCCTCTGAAATCTTCTCGATGCAGAGACTAAAATATTTATCAACCCTACTGGGATATTTAATATCGGTGGACCAAAGGGTGATAGTGGATTGACAGGCAGAAAGATAATCGTCGATAGTTACGGTGGTATCGGTAGACATGGTGGTGGTGCATTTAGTGGTAAGGACTCCACCAAAGTAGATAGAAGTGGTGCGTATATCTCCAGATACTTAGCAAAAAATATCGTCGCGAGTGGTGTGTGTGACAAGTGTGAAATACAAGTCGGTTATGCCATCGGTGTCGTGCAACCAGTGAGTGTCTATGTCGAATGTTTTGGTACAGAAAAAATTGATCTGGGAAAAATAAGTGATGCCGTCAAACAAAATTTTGATCTGAGCCCCAGAGGTATTATCGAAAAATTAGATCTCAGGAAACCCATCTTTCAAAAGACTGCAGCATATGGACATTTCGGTAGAGACGAATTCTCATGGGAGAAATTGGATAGCGTAGAGGTGTTCCAGAAATTGTTATAGAGAGGATATATTGTTTTCAATCGTTGCACATACTGCATCTAGATTGTTATATATTTCTTGATTGGTAAATCTCAATATTTTTAGTCAGTAGCTTGCAAGTATTGTATCTCTGTTGGCATCATATTCTTGCTGGTCTCCTATATAGTGAGTATCTCCATCGAGTTCTATAACTAATTTTTTGCTCGCGATGTAGAAGTCTACGATATAGTGATCAATAATTTTTTGCCTCAAAACAACAATATCCAAATGCCTCAAATATTTGTGTCGCAATAAAGATTCTGCTCTCGTCATATTGTTTCTGAGTTCTCTTGCTCTTTGTTTGAGTTTTTGATTGTAGGGTAGATGATATCCAGTGGTGATGAGTCATTTTTTGTATGCCATGTTGGTTGGATGTGTTAAATCCTCCGCCCTCTACATAATAAGTAGATGATAGTCGGGCACCTCCTTTACTAAAGGAGGACATATATCTTTCCCTTCCCCCTTAGTATGTGTTTTTGTGCTTCCCCCTTTATTAAAGGGGGACTGAGGGGGATTCTATCTCTTTGAGAGTGATGCCATGGAGTGGATTGTTGGGTTGGGGATGGTGCATACGAAGACATATTATGCTAAAAAATCAATATTATAATTCTTCATATCTCATTCTTCTTTCAGTTAATGTTTCTCATTCATACATCCAATACGAAGGTCCCTGAACCGACTTTCGGTATCTTCCTGTTTGCTTCAAAGCTTCGCTAGCAGCTCAAGATAGACTTTTTTCTTCTCCGTTGAATAACACTTTTTTATTATCTCGTATTGTACAAATAATTGTTTCATCATGAGTAAAAACTAATGTCGCTCACACTGGAACATCAACCATTTTAAAATTGAAGTTTTCTCTTTTTTTTCTTGCCTCATCAAGAGCCTTTTGGTCATCAAAAGATTCTACATAATCAGTAGTTGGAGTAATATTTTTTAATTCTGCAAGACGAATTGCTGATACTACTTGTTCTGGTGCAATCTCAAAAAATTCTCTATTTTTTCTTACTCTTTTGTCCCTAAATGCATCATGAAGTAATCTTTCCACTGTATACATATCAGCTACTTCCGCAGCATAAAATACCTCAAAAGGTAAAGGAACTCAGGTCGTATCTAATCCTCTTACTCTATCTTCTAATGACTGTTCTGTATACCCAATTTTTACATATCAAGGCATTGCTTCATTAATAAGCACATAGACTTTTTGTGATGACATGAAAACTTTGAGTTATTCTTAAAAACTACAGTCTACGGTCTAATCCTATTTGCATAACGAGGAAACGGTATGGTCTCGCGAATATGATGCAATCCGCATACTCGACGCACGATACGTTCCAAGCCGTATCCGAAGCCTGCATGTGGCACGCCGCCGTATTTTCTTGTGTCCAAGTATCGTTCAAATTGATCGACAGGAAGGCCGTGTTCTTTGATCTTGTGGAGCAACTTATCGTAGTTATCTTCACGTGTTCCACCTCCGATGATCTCACCGCATCATTCTGGTGCGAGTAAGTCTGCACCTAATACTGTGCCAGGATTCTCTGGGTCTTCTTTGAAGTAGAATGCTTTGAATGATGTAGGGAAATTGGTGATGAAAATAGGTTGGTCTATCTTTTCGCAGTATTGCATTTCGATGTCTGATCCGATGTCGTCACCTTGTTTGACATCAAATCCGAGAGCGATCAATTCATTAACTCGATCAACATATTTGACGCGTTTAAATCCTTTGCTAATTTTTTGTAATGGTGTGATATCACGCCCAAGAACTTCCAATTCCTTGCTGTTCTTCTTCAAGACTTCTTGGATGATATAATACATGAGGTCTTCTTGGATCTGCATATTTTCTTCTTGTTGGATGAAGGCAATCTCTGCATCCATCATTCGGAATTCATTTAAGTGTCTTCTCGTCTTAGACTTCTCTGCACGAAACACTGGACCAAAATCAAAGACACGACCAAGCGATGCGATAGCAGGTTCCAAGTAGAGTTGTCCAGACTGAGACAAGTACATTTTTTCACCGTTGACGTGTTCTACTTCGTAGAGTTCTGTCGTCCCTTCACAAGCATTTGGTGTGAAGATCGGTGAGTCGATCTTGGTAAAATCATGGTCTCTCATCCAGTCATAGGTGGCGTGGATGACGGTATCTCTGATGCGTTGGATAGCTCGTTGACTTGGTGCACGCAAATGCAAATGTCTCATATCAAAAAGAAAATCTGGATTGTGTTCTTTTTGTCCAAGTGGATAATCTTTGGTATCCGTGTAGACATGAAAATCGGATACTTGGAGTTCGTATTCTTCTTTCTTTGGATGCTTACTTACTGTTCCTGTGAGTGATAACGATGACTCGATATTGAGTGATGAGAGTCTGGAAAATTTGTCTTCACCAAGATTTTTTGCTTCAGCAACACATTGGATAAAGCCACTTCCATCGCGGAGTTCTATAAAGGCGATCTTACCAGATCCACGAGCGTGTTTGATCCAACCAGCCAA
>CAZEYI010000052.1:0-7210 GCA_964516785.1 uncultured Candidatus Peribacteria bacterium | reverse complement strand
AGCGAAGAACCAAAGGAATATCATTTACAGAAAGTTGGACAAAATCAACGGTTGGTAGAAAACAGCAATCTAATATTCAAAAATATCAGAAAAGAGTGAGGATGAACCGCTCCAGATCCTAGACAAGAATCATTAGATTATGGAGCAAGAGGCTGAAATAGTGCAGCACCTACGCAATTTGATTAGCCTAATTTTTCTCTATACTGCTGCACAATAATTGTAAACCACGGCGTAAACCTATCTGGATCATCCGCCATTTCTTTTTCTAGATCACTCATGGATATCCATCTCCAATCATCAGCTTCCATAGGATTGATCGAAGGACTATCATTGTAACGACCTATAAACACATGATCAAATTCATGCTCCGTCAATCCATTAGAAAACTCAGCTCTATATAAGAAACTAAATTTTTCTTCTAGAGGACATATAAATCCCATTTCTTCTTGGAGTCTTCTCGTAGCTGCAACTAGACTGGTCTCATCAGGTCTAGGATGCGAACAGCAGGTATTGGTCCACAAACCAGGGCAGTGGTATTTGCTCGCAGCCCTACGCTGGAGCATAGTTTCTCCTTTATCATTAAACACTAAAACAGAAAAAGCTCTATGCAATTTCCCACCATGTTGATGTGCTTCCATTTTTTCAGCAGTTCCTATAGGATTATCTTGCTCGTCTACGAGTATTACAAAATCTTGCATATATCTTTCATACAATAAATTTTTTACAGACTATAACAGATTAGAATCTCAATGCAAAGAAAATATTATCTATAGTTATACTTTTTCCTTTTTGTAATAATATATGCAGTGTTTATTATTGATACATCAGGTTTTACTGTTTTTTTATCATAAAACGATATGTGATTTATGTTAACAGTACCATGAACCTTGTCTGTATCTTCATTACGATCATTAAACTCCAATACAAAGTAGTTGTTTGACGGATTTCATACATATACAGTTCACAATATTTTGCCCTCTTTTAAAAGACGATCATATTCTCCCGATCACAATCAATTTCACTGAGTAGGTCCAACAGCTGTTTTTAAAAAATCTTTTTTTGTCATCTCAGCTAAATTATCAACAACAATTTTTTTTGATTTTTTATTATTGAGAGGATAATGCATCATACCGGTATTGGTAAGCGCATTCAAATACCAATCCTGATAAAAAAGATCAAATAGATCTACATTCACATCATCAATAGAAGCTTCTGGACTAGTTTCCTCAACTACTTTTGTAGCCTTTTCAACATTTTGTCTATATAATTGCAACTTTGTTTCTTCGTTTTTCATACTTTCAGCCACTTCCAATGACTTCTGCTTTTCCTCAGATAGACGAAGATATTCCGGTTCATTTTGTAAAGCCAAAAGTTCTGGCTCTAGAACATCTAGTACTTGCCTTTGAATGGCATCAACTATAGATTTTTTCTTACCTTGTATTGGCTTAAGTGCAAGAGAAATAGCTTTTTTCAATCAATATATTCTGTTTTCGTAAGAATTCAGATCAGTACAGGTTGGAGCTGGTCCTATATCATTATATTCTTCACGTTTCTTATCCAAAAAACTAAGCGTCATTGGAGAAAAATATACAACATAAACGTCATATATAATATATATTTAAAACAATATGTCAATACTACGTCACTTCCAAAAATCTCGTCTCTATTTTCCTCACGCCAAACTTCGGATTGTGAAATTTCACGATAGCCATGCTTTGTCGTACTTCTAGCACATAGCCAGGTCAGAATAGTTTATGTCTCACACTATCTCATTCATCGATCTGTGGTCCACGCTGACTACCACCAGCACTTGAGCCGCCACCCAGATCATAGGTTTTGAGCAAGTCTTGGGGCAATTCTGCTATAAACCTCGATGGAGGATTATACTTCGTCTGTCCCCACTGCATTCTACTAGCAGCATAGGACAAGAAGATATGATCCTTAGCTCTCGTTATAGCTACATACATCAATCTTCTTTCTTCTTCCAACAATTTACTTTCCATAATTGCATTCGCAAGCGGGAATATCCCGTCTTCCAATCACACCAAGAACACAAACGGAAACTCCAATCATTTACTCGAGTGTGTCGTCATCAATTTGATAGCATCCGCGTTTTCATCACTATTATCAGCCGCATCAGCAAGCAATGTTACTTCTTCCATAAATTGTCTCAGTGATTCTTCGCCATATTCGCTATATTTCCCAGCCATATTGATCAGCTGTCCTATATTGTCATATTTTTCTTCCGCAGCACTATCGTTACCTTCTTCTTTGATAAGATATTCTTTATATTTCGTCAACTTCAGTATCGTACTAATTACATCAGCAGAGGAGAGACCAGACCATTGTGATTTGATCTCTGCAAAGATACCCATAAATTGACTCACGCCATTTTTAGCAGCACTTGGCACATCGATCGTATCGATAGATTGCATCGCTTCATACAGCGATATTCATTGTGCTATCGCAGCATCTTCTATAGTATCCAGGCTTGTTTTACCAATTTTCCTACCAGGAATATTGAGAATTCTCTTGACCGACACGCTATCTCTAGGATTGAGCAATACCTTCACATATCCCAATACATCCTTAATTTCCTTTCTTTCAAAAAATTTAAACGCACCAAAAACCTTATACGGTAGACCTTCTTGGATAAGTATCTGTTCAAAAGGAGAGGACTGGGCATTGGTTCTATAGAGTATTGCTACCTGCGATCGAGATTTGATCTTCCCTCCATCCTTCATCTTTTTAAACAGATCCACAATATTGACCGCTTCATCCATCTCATCACGATGAGCAAACACTGTGATCTTATCATCGCCCGTTCTGTATGCTTTGACTTCTTTTTGATACTGATGAGCATTATTTTTGATGATGTGGTTACTTGCTTCCACAATATGCGGACGCGAACGATAATTTATCTGCAACTTAAACATCTGGATATCTGGCCAGTATTGTTTCACATTCAAAAAATTTTCCATCACCGCTCATCTCCAACCATAGATACTCTGAAAGTCATCTCCAATCAGAGTAATATTTGCACACTTACCTGATAGCATTTTCATCAACTCAAATTGTATCCAGTTTGTATCCTGGGCCTCATCCACCATGATATAATCAAAATGATTTTGCCATTTTTCTAATATATGTGGATGTTCTTTGAACAATATATACGGCAAGAGCAACAAATCATCAAAATCCAAGACATTTGCAGTTTGCAATGCTTTTTGATATTCATGATACACCTTGCCCATCGTACTATCCTGTTCGCTAGCAGCTCTTTTGGCAAATAATTCGGGCGTAATTCATTCGTTTTTTAGTCTCGATACTACTCACTTTACTTCAGCATCTTTTACCACTTCTTGAAGATTCATCTTCTTCAAAATATCTTTGATCAATGCCTTACTCTCATTGGTATCAAATATCGAAAAATGCCTACTATACCCACGCTGTAGTACCTCTATATCTTCTTTCAATATTTTCAAAAAGGTACTATGAAAAGTGCCTATCCATTTACAATCACTAATCTGCACACTCGGTACATGGACTGCAGCAGTAGTCGTCACCTGTTGGATAAAACTATCAATACTATCATTGCCATCAGCAAAAAGCGATCCATTGTTTTTGACAATAGGGGCATCCAATCAGCTCAGATCACCAGCCAGCGCGACCAATCTTTCCTTCATCTCATGAGCAGCTTTGTTCGTAAACGTCACTGCTAAGATACGCTGGATGGGTACATTACGACCAAAAACCAGATACCCTATCTTGTACATCAAAGTCCTTGTTTTCCCTGACCCAGCACCAGCAATAATCAGACTGGAAGTATCGGTATGCAAAGCTGCAAGCGATTGTTCTTCATTGAGTTGTGTTTTTATATAATCAACTATAGACGACATTATCACAAAAATATAAATTTCCTTCCTTGTAGAAAAATCTACTCTACTTGCAAACACATTACTTACTCTACCAAAGTATCTTTATGTTTCTCATACAATTCTTTGATATCATCAGATGGATCAAACTCTGGGAAGAGAGTAATACCAAGTTCTATCTTGGTATCAATAGCATCAGCTACACGACTATTTCTATCCATAAGTTCTTGTGCGCGTTCTATACTGTAGCCATTCTTCACTAAAATTGCTTGGATCTCATCGCCTGTCATGATATGATATTGGCCAGCAGGTTTTCTTCTTGTAGCATCATACAGTTTCATATTATCCTTAATAGCAAGTGCCGCTTCCCAAGCATAAGAATCTTCGGCTTTGATATAGTGAAAATTATTATTTACAATACAGGACAACGATAGCTCTTGTGCCAACTGTTCTATTTTTTCATTCACAAAACGTAGACTAGGTACAAGCACATAATCTTGGGCTTGGATCTCGCCAAATACATTTTCAACTCACAGCAGAGATACGATTTTTTGTGCTATCTCGCGGATCTTGCTTCGATCATCACCATGAGACAAACACTTAGCAAACCAACTCTCTTCTCCACCAAAATGCGCTATCACACCATCACTATATTTCTCTAATTGTACCAGATCAATTTTAGGTTTGTGTTGAAGTCAGTCTGTATTAGCAAAAGTAACCAGCCTCAGCAAATTATGATATCATACTTGGTTCTTAGCAAGCAAAACAATATTCCCTATAGATTTAGGATCGTTGGCAGCTTGCGCATCGACTACAAAACCAAGCTCTACTCAAACAATAGGTTTGATACCAGCATCTTTTGCTGCATTATAAAATTGTATCGCACCGTACATCCCTCGATAATCAGTTACGGCGATAGCAGGCATATCTTGAGCTTTCACATAAGCTGGTATTTTCTTAATCAAACCTATCGCTTCCAGAAACGAAAAGGTACTATGTCAGTGAAGATGAATAAATCCCATCAATTAACTATATATAAACAAAAAACACTGTATGATTTTGACATCATCTTGCAATAAAAAAAAACATTACCACCAGAAACTGGTGATAATGTTGCTGATAGCATCAGCTAATGGCTTTTTCCCAAATAGAAGAGCAAAACCAAGAATGCATCCAACTATCAACACGCCAAAAAACCAATAGGTACCGCGACTTGGCTTGTCAAACGGATTTACAAATGTTACATGCATACATTACGATTTAGGCTTATAATATAAACAATAAATAAACAAAGTCAATCCCACTCCTCACAACACATTTTGCAATCACCATCAAATTACATAACCTGCAAATATTTATAATACAAATTATTATCATGAACTTCATCAAAAAATACGGACTACAAATCATTTTTATCCAAGCGCTAATAGCAACACTCGGATCACTCTATTACGGCCGATACGGAGATCCAGTAGTAAATATAATGACCTGAGATCTATTCAATCCAGCAAATGGATTTTCTCCTTGTACATTGTGCTGGTATGCTAGGATCCTTATGTATCCTCTCACACTCACTGCACTAGTGGCGATCATCAAAAAATCATACGACGCAGTAGATTACATGATAATTCCAGTAGCCCTGGGCATCATACTCGAGCTCTATCATTACTCACTCCAAAAATTCCCTATTAGTACATCTGCATTTTGTACCAAAGCAAATCCATGTAATGCACTCCAGGTAGATTATTTCGGCTTTGTAACCATTCCTTTTTTGTGTTTAACAGCTTTCATTGTCATAGCTATCGTTATACTTTTGTTCAAAAAAGCTAACAAATAATGCTTGATCGACTACACAAATTATATACTCACGACAAAAAAAAATTATACAAAGATATTCGAGATCACAAAAAAAACCATAGCATCACACTTATCAATTTTCTCTATTTTGCAAATGTAGTAAAAAACAAACTCCCAGTAATCAAAAAAACCATCCCACAAAAAACATACTACCACAACATAAGCAAAAGCGATTTTCTCCTTCCAGATGGCATAGCATTACAAGCTTTCTACAAGGCGGCATCTATACTAGGATATAGTACAAAGACTAATCTCCCAAACCACAACGGCACAGATTTTGTGCCATATTTTTTGCACAAATCTCAGAAAGATAAGAAAAAAATTCGTATCCATTTATATGGGGCATCTCCAGAAACAGTGAAGAAAGCAAAACAGTATTTTGAACAATACGCCGACATAGGATACATACACCACTGATACCAAGACCTCGACGACAAAGAACTCCAACAATTGATAAAAAAGTCTTCCAAGACACATACAAACATACTCCTCATAGCTAGAGGAACCCCGATCCAAGAAAATCGAGCAAACAAATATCAAAATTTCTTATCCAACACGATAATATTCACGGTATGATGATTGTTTGATTTTATGACAGGAACAGAAACCAGAGCACCACAACGAATGCGTGGTCGAGGAGAGTGGTTATATAGACTTATTACCAAGCCAAGCAAAAACGCATCCAAAGTACGATATACACTAGGATGGATTCCCTATACTTTCCGCTATTTGCTATTGAAAAGATTGACAGATTCCATACGCTCCAGATAACATGTTTTTTTATCGATTGTTCCAACCCACACAATGCAAGTAGTGCAACACAATTCTCATTATCTCGACAACGCACAGATATTAGATATTCACAAAAAACTCGATAACGGCATCCAGATCAAGACCAACATACATTTTTTGCAAGAACAATTCGTCGATTTTCAAAAAGATATCATCGAATGACTCATAGCAGATGTAAGCGATATTGCTAGCGATAAGAACTACGATGTTGATGAAATTAAAACAGCATTTGAATCTGGACTACAGTGAGTAAATACTAAACTCAAAGCCTTTGCCAGCCAGATGGATAAGATCGAGCACTTCACTACAAAATGATATATCCAGGTCATCGTAGACAATACGCTCATTACGTCCCTAATCGGAGATGTAACTATTATGATATTGAGAAATGGGAAATTATACTACTCATTGCACAATAGCTTCGATACAGAAGAAAAAATCGATCTCTTTTCTGATTTTATAGAATGAGATCTAGAAAATCATGATGAGATTTTGTACGTAGGTACGAAAGTAGAAGATGCACTCGATGACAACGACTTAGATACCATACAAGTTGCTATGCAACAAGATAAAAGCATCTTGGAAACATTGGAAGCTATCCTTACCAAGAGAATGGACAAGAAGCATATTACATTCTTCACACAGTATTCTATCAGATGAACAACGACCAGAGCATCAGCAGAATG
>CAZEYI010000051.1:790-7283 GCA_964516785.1 uncultured Candidatus Peribacteria bacterium | reverse complement strand
ATTTTCTTGACCAAAGCTACTGCTTCAGCTACACTGTATTGTTGTGTAGATGATACAAGTTTCTTGGCTTCATGATACTTCTTTCCTTCTTTCATGTGAATACAAATAGATATAATAAAATCGGTCATAGCGGCGTGAGCCTCCCGGTTAGCTGACTATTTATGCTTTAGCTTTGACTGCACCTTTTTCGATTTCGATACCCATATTCTTAGCTGTACCAGCAATTGTTCTGATGATAGCTTCCAAATCAGTAGCGTTCATAAATTCTTTTTGCATATCTGCAATTGCTTCTAGATCTGCTCTGTTGATAGTTCCGATCTTCGTCTTGTTTGGTTCACCAGAACCTTTTGCTTGTTTTGCTTTCCACAAGATAAGGTTTGATGTTACAGGACCTTTGAGTGTCAATTCGAATGTTCTATCGACAAATACCTTCAATTCACATCTGATTTTTACGTCAAAACCAGCGAACATTTTCATGTAATCACCTGTTTTTTCGTTGAATTCTTTGATGAATGCTCCGATATTTACACCGTTGGCTCACAGCATAGGACCTAATGGAGGCGCTGGCTGTGCTTTTCCGGCAGGAACTTCGAGGTTTAGAATGGTTTGTAATTTTGCCATGATCGCACGTTATTATTCGGTAAATAAATTCTTTAGGTAGCTTTTGGATGTGTGGTAGGTCTGGTATGGAACCTGTAGAAGCCAGATTTCATTTGGTAGTTCTACCATCAACAACACTGTTGTGTTTTTGTACTCAGGGATATTTATGAATGTAACCTTGGTACCGAAGAGTTTGTTCTGGAGGATTTCCTGTTCTGTATTCATGACGTATATCGTCCCTCCGAGAAGTTTGGTAATGCCTGCTAGATCTGGTCTGGTATCTAGACGCATATAATAGATATCTTTCATATCTTTGAGTGCATAACTATAATCGATGTTTAATTTCTTGATCGATGTGATGTCCCCAAAGTAGATAGATGTCCCTGACAATATTTTAATGTCTGTATTGTCCAGAGTCTTGTTACCTGTGGTATTATTATTTGTAAGAATAGAACCCGTTTGTGTTTGTACTGTACCAGTTAGTAGATCTTCATCTTCTGCTAATAGATCATCAATAGATGGATCTGATAGACTTGTATTTCCTGATACTATAGGTGTGATGTTGATAGATTTGTTTACATTTTCCTCTCCAGGCAGATGGAAGCCTGTAGCTTGATACAATATCACGTATACTATCACTAATGAAAGGAATAGTACGATCATTGCATTTCGCACGACTTGTTTTTCGTGATGCATCTGGAAGTGAGAAGTAAATTTTTGTTTAGTTAGTAAGTTCTATTTTGTCTATGCTTACTGCTACTGGAGTCATTCTACCCAACATTTCGATATTGACGATAGCAAGTTCTTTTTCTGCATCAATACTTCTGATCACTCACTGCATACCTTTGAAGTCTCCTGTCTTGAGGACAACCACATCTCCTTGTTTGAAAGGGATGTTGAGTTCTGCTCTTTCTTTGGATTCTAACATCTGTTGCATCATTCTTTCGTATTCGTGATCCGTCAATGGGATAGGATGCGTCTCTGCTCCCACGATCAATCTCACACCTGGTGTATTTCTCACCACGTACCAGATTTTATCGTTCATCTTAGAGTTTACAAAGACATATCATGGATATATTTTTTTCTGCTTGATGATTTTTTCACCTTTTTTCAACGAGCTTTCGTTGATGGTAGGGACCATAAAGTCTACTACTTCATTACCAAGTCATTGTTTCTTGATCCTCTCTTTGAGGTTCTGGACGACAAGCTCTTCTTGTCCTGATACGACACTGAGAACGTACCATTTGAGTTCATTATTCTCGATTTGTTTTTTGATTTCTTTGTTTGTTTGTGTCGTCTGCATGTGTTTTAGGACATGAGGTGGTAAAAAGCCTTGTACAAGTTAGTAAACACTGTGTCGGCTGCTACAAAGTAAGCACCTGCCACGATTACCAAGAGGAATATCGCGATCGTGAGATTGACGAAGTCTCTTTTGGTAGGGTGTTTGAGCTTTTTTACTGTTTCTAAACTATCGTAGATAAAGTCTAACATAATTTTTGTTCGTATAGTAAAATCTGGTAGAACAGGCTATTTTGTAGGCAAATGGGTCTGTAATGCAAGAGATTTTGCTTATTTTGTCGCTTTTTGTGGTACTATATGCTGGTCGATGTCTTGATTGTTTTTGCTGAGGACGATGATTTTGCTGTTGGTGTCGGTCAATTGTATGAAATACTCTGATACTTGTCTACTATTTCGCGACTTTGGTATGTGGATATACAATAGATTTTCTATGTTAGATAGTACTCTGATAAACGGCAATTGTTCTTCGATATGTGGATGATGTTTGCCTTTGTAACGTGTTGCTGTAGCTGCTGCAGCAAATGGCGTTTTTTTCCATTTTCTTCCCCAAAATATCCTTCCATGAAAATGATGCACTATCGGTTCTTTGCAATCCTCTATCGTTACAAATACTATCTTCTGGATGCCTGGTGTTTTGGCTATGCTGATATAGCTAGCAGCTTGGAGTAAATGTGCTTGATAATTAGCATCGGCTGGGATGATGACTATGGGATTTGCTGATACGTCGATCTGACAATAATTGTGTGCGTGCATGACATAGGTCATCACATATTCGCTAACGGTTTCTGGGAAATATTGCTCTATGTATGTTTGGATTTGAATTTTCTTGGGTTTCATAGCCGGTTCCGTTTAGAGATATAAATGTGGTTTATACCATAATGGGCTGTACGTTTTGTTTCATAATACTGAGGACAAATTTGTCTGCCAGTCTGTAACGCTTATCTCGTTCGTCCTTGGACATGATGACGACGGATACGTTTTCGATATGATAGTCTCTAAATATAGCTGATATAGCTTCTTTTACTACTTCCATCTGTGGTCTTTCGCAGTTTTTGTATGTTACGACCAGGTCATAGTCTAGGTTATTGCCAAATATCTTGCCGAGGTAATAACTATCAATCATCACTTCGTATTCTTTGAACAATAATGAGATATCGTTTCTAATTCCATACATAAAAATACTCTTGATCGGCGCAATGCAATCAGGCTTGATGATGATGGACCATTTGGATTTGTCGTCACCGGTTTCGATGACGTTGGCTGTTCTGAGTGAGTCTATCTGCTTTTTGATGGCTGGGAAAGTTCGTGATAGTTCTGATTCTAATGCTCTCATAGAAACTCCTTGTCTCCTGAAAAGGAGGTATTTCAGGATATCAACTTTCGTCTTGCTGCCAAAGAGTTTGTCCAATTGCATATTTTGACCCATTTTTGGGTAAAACGTGATAACCATTGTATAGCAAAAATGGATGTATTTGCAAAGGAAAATAAAGATTTTTTGTCCAGGATATGTAGTTGACTAACAAAGGTGTTTGTGTATGATATGCCAATATTTACCTCGTAATTTTTGCTTCATGAGATTGGGGATTTGAGATGCTTTTGGGCTTAGTGCTGCTGTTCGTGATGAGGAAGAAACGCCAACACAAGGAATCGTTTCTAAAGCTATAGATGCAATTAAGAAACTTTTGTGTTCTGATAAGACAAAGGAAGATTAATTTGTAGAAGTATTTTCAAAAAAACTTCATCCTTTTATAGGTGAAGTTTTTTATATTATATTCTTTACATATATTAGTTGAGCTCGGCATTTTCAGGTACTTTGCCATTAGTTTGGCCCGCAACAAACGTTGTTTTTTCTCATTTCATTTTTGCTATTACATTGTAAGTATCTCGACCAATTCTGTCATCCATACCCACATGATTTAATTCGATTGTTTCAATTTCTTTTCAAAACCCAGACAACGATTCATTGAGATGTTTTTTTATGTCTTCAATACATTTTACTTTTTTTTGTGTTGCTAGAGATTCTTCTAGACCTCACGTATGATCTCTGTATAAGAATTCGTTCATTATTAATTATATAGGATATAAACACTTTTTATGTGTCTATATTATATTGAAAAATACCTATTTGTCAATATATGGTTATAGCCCGGGAACTGGGAATTTGAGAGCTATAGCTTGGACTTCTTGTTGGAGGGCTGCTAGATATTCTGAATTTGCGTGGTTTTTGAAAGCTCTATCCATGAAGTCGACGATCTGTCTCATATCATCTTCTTTCACTCCTCTAGTGGTCATCGCAGGGGTACCAATTCTGAGGCCTGATGGACGGAATGGTGGATTTGGATCGTCTGGGATAGTAGATTTGGATGTAGAGATACCAATATGGTCGAGTGCTTTTTCGGTAATAGTCCCATCGAGTTCTGTACCTGAGAAGTCGAGTACTATCATGTGATTGTCTGTACCACCAGTAACGAGCTTATATCCTCTCTTTATAAATTCTTCTGCCATGACTTGTGCATTTTTGAGTGTCTGGATGGCGTATTCTTTGAATTGTGGTGTTTGTGCTTCCAGTAGCGCTACTGCAATGGCAGCGATACTGTTCATGTGTGGGCCTCATTGTGTTCCTGGGAAGATAGCTCTATCAATTCTGGTAGGAAGATTTTCAATAGTGTCTTCAGGTTTTTTGAGTGGATTTGATACTATTCACTTACTCACTATAAGAGCTCCTCTTGGTCATCTGAGTGATTTGTGCGTTGTTGTCATCATAGCATGGAAGCCATAATCGAGTGGATTTTTCAATACGCCAGCAGCGATAAGTCATCCGATGTGTGACATATCTGCATATGCAAAGGCTCATACTTCGTGTGCGATCTCTGCAAATTTGGCGTAATCAAGCTCTCTAGGGTATGCTGAGAAACCTGCTAATATAACTTTGGGTTTGTGTTCTAAAGCAGCTGCACGGAGACCGTCAAAATCAATTTGGCCATTGTTGATAGTCTTGTATCTGATGAAATTGTAGACTCTGGAAAGTAATGTCACTGGAGCGCCGTGCGTGAGGTGTCATCCATGAGATAGATCCATACCTAGGATCGTGTCACCAACATTCATCATAGCTGCATAGCCTGCATTGTTTGCTGCTGCTCCTGATAATGCTTGGACGTTGGCATGGTCTGATCTGAAGATGGCTTTGGCTCTATCGATGGCGAGTTGTTCGATGGTGTCTGTATTTTCTTGTCATCCGTAGTATCTCTTACCTGGGAATCATTCACTGTATTTGTTGGCAAAATGTGTGCTCTGCGCTTCGAGGACTGCTGCTGATTGGTAGTTTTCGGATGCGATAAGTTCCATACCGTGTGCTTGTCTGGTTTGTTCTGCAATTGCGGCTGCATATACCTCGGGGTCTGTGATTTTGAGATGATCCAACATGATTCTTCGTAATATGCTAAATTTATGTGCCTTATACTATTCGTATTTGGGATTGCAAATGCTTTGCGAAAAATTGACAGAAATACCTGAGCTCTGTATACTTAAGTATTGTTTATTTATCGTATACTATCTTATGAAAAATCTTATCAAAAAAATCCTGCAGGCTGACAACCGAGCTCATCATCATACAGCGCTTGTGTTGACTGGTCTTTTCTTATCTGGGTTTATGGCTTTTTGGCAGTTATTTATGCCACAGATGCAAACACATGCTGCTAATTTAGTTTGTGGAACAGCTTCCAATATTGCTGTACCCGTATCTGAATGTCAGGCACTTGTGGATTTGTATACGTATACAAATGGTGATGCTTGGACCAACAATACTAATTGGAATACAGATACCAATATTTGTCTCTGGGAAGGTATTGGTTGTACACCTGCTGATGGTAGTGGGTTTGCTCATGTACAAATTATTGATCTTGATGAAAATAATCTAAATGGTAGCGTACCTCAAACCATAGGGAATCTTCCTTATCTAACAAGCGTTGCTTTGTATCGCAACAATAATCTTGTGGTCAATCTTGAGATATTTCAATGATTAACATGATTGCAATGGTTGAGCGCATACAATACAAATCTACAGTGAAACTTTGATGCGCTCAGTGGATTGACAGATATTCGTGAGTTGTCACTTTCGTGTCGAGATACTTTTGCTCAGTGTGATGTGACAGGAAACTTAGACACTGTTAGTGGGATGATGTATATATATGGCTTGTCGGTAGATGGGCTTGGCTTGGAAGGTACTCTGGATCCCATCTATGATAAATATCTCCTACAGAATTTGGATTTGGATGGCAATAGTATATTAGGACCTATCGGTGCTGCTTTTGGTGGATTGACGGGATTGGTAGATATTGAGATGAGTAATAATCAATTAAATGGTTCCATTCCTGTGGAAATAGGTAATCTTATTAATGCTACAGAATTATCTATAAGTAACAATCAATTGACTGGTCCTATACCAGAAGAAATAGGAAATCTTACAAATCTTCAAATATTGAATCTTGCCAACAACGAACTTGATAACATACCATCGACTTTATCAAATCTTGTAAATTTAGAATACCTTGCTTTAGCTCGAAACAAATTTGAAGGTGAGTTTCCTATAGATTTT
>CAZEYI010000051.1:0-780 GCA_964516785.1 uncultured Candidatus Peribacteria bacterium | reverse complement strand
GTTGATATAGACGTATTTGCTGATCTATGAACAAGTGTACAATATATTTCTATAGATAATACTATACTTACTGGTACTATCTCTAGTTTAAGTGGATTGATCTGATTGACTGATTTGAATATGGCATGTTGGAATACGCCGTGTGATGTGGATGGACTTATCAATGACTTGGGAAATCTTACTGCTATGGAAAATATGTCTATACAAATTGTATGAGTTGGAGGTACATTAGATGATCTATACAATCTCACACAATTACAAAATCTTAGACTCAATGACAATTTTATCTCTTGAACTTTGGATGCTGGCGTAGCAAACTGGACGTCGTTGGTTTATTTGGATTTGCAGACCAATCAATTTACCGGTGCTTTGCCTGCTGAGCTTGGTCAGCTTACACAGTTGCAATTTCTCAATCTTGCAGGAAATAATTTTAATGGAGAACTTCCTGCATTGGATGGATTTTATCAGATAAACTCTATCTATCTAGGTGGGAATAATTGGGTATGAACGCTACCATCTTCATGGGGTGATCTTACAACATTAACCACTATCAATGTATGAGGCAACAGTTTGTCTGCTTCATATCTCCATGGCAATCTACCATCGTCTTGGGGAAATCTCACTAATCTTCAAAGATTGGATATACAGTTTACCTCTATTACTGGTTCTTTGCCTGAATCTTGGGGTAATTGGACAAATTTGGGTCGATTTACTTTGTTCTACAATGATCTAACTGGCCCTATACCCGATAGTTATAGTGGTTTCTTGCTCAATAATAGC
>CAZEYI010000050.1:0-7321 GCA_964516785.1 uncultured Candidatus Peribacteria bacterium | reverse complement strand
GATTTGTCTGGACGTATTTTTTCTGGAGTTTGGATAAAATTATCGTCATTTGGAGATATGATTGTCTGGTCTAGATTCTTTATAAGTGCAGGAAAATTTTTAAATTCACCACTACTGAAGTGTCCATGATGAGGATGGGTTTCTATGATTGATGTAGGTGCATGTTCTATAAAATAGGATTGGGTTTTTGCATAAGGAATATATGGATCATTGTCTGACAGATATATGATATGCTGAGTTGTAAGCGTTGCTAGCTTGTCATAATCGATAGATTCATCAACATATTTTCTCAGTCACGCATTGTTGAATGCAACGATAGGATCATTGATGCTAGTAAATTCTTGCGTAGGATTAGCTGGAGCAATACATATAAGTTTATGTATTTTTTTATTGCTTCTTGCAACAAAATGTGCTGCCAAAGTTCCTCATAAACTATGTCAGATTATTATGGTATTCTCATCTACTATATTGCCATATAGTGAGGTCAATTGCTGGAGTTGTCTATCCAAGTTTGGTTTGAGGTTGGATTCCAATTCTGGAGCAAAAAATTGCGCACTGTTATCCTGGCACCATTGTTTGATCTCATCTTTTCGTCATCAATGATTTTTGCCTGCAAATCCATGCAAGAGAATAACTTTCAATTTATTTTTTGTGCCAAATATTTTTTTTGCAGTTGTTTTAATCACATTCTCCTGCATCTTCATCCCTCTCCCAGCTGGCGCATCAGGCATGGTTACGACACCTGTTACATCAAATCTATCATCCTTGGCCAGAGCTTCCAAAAAAGGAGCCCCAATCGGAGCAGAGGAGAAGAAAACTACCTTGTACGAAGATGGATCGTATATCTTGTTCATTCATCAGGTGCAGTGTAAAACCCTATCAGCTACTGGGAATAGTGACCTCACAAATCCATATCTCTGGAAACACTGTCTGCCGTATTCACTACAGTGTGGCTCATGCATACAGATGCGTCATTTCAGCCACCAGGATACGATTCCTTTGTCAGGAGACAAGGTTTTTTGATATACTCGTATGACACCTAGTGCAATGTTTGCTAAAAGTCTATCTACATATCGCAATAATTTCATGTCGTCCTACAGATAAATCCACTACCTATATACAGAAAAGTAGCTCATAGTCCATGAAGCTTGCATTGACTTTTATGATAAAATAAGTATAATAAAATGTTTACTATTCCACACAATATATGTGAAAAATAAAGTGATTAACGCCAAAGGAGAAACTAGAAGGTAAAAAATATATCTGGAAATTTAAGACAGAGTCACATAAAAATCTTTTGAGAAAGCATATTCTTTTTGTTTTGGAAGAAACCCCAAACCAATACTATCTTATGGATGACAAAGTCGTGATAGCTGATTATGCAACAACTGCAAAAGGAGATACAAATAATGCAGTATTTGACTTTGCGGGGTATGGTACATATATAGGATCGGAAAAGAAGGATGGGAAACCCGATAGCTGGCTCCGTGCTTTCTACAAAAAAAATCCAGACAAAATCCCAGATTTTCATAAGCATCTTTTTGAAAATCTCATCAAGTCCCAAGACCAGAAAAAATAATCCCCGATTGCAATTTTTGCCTATATAGCTATACACATCAGTGTTTAGTAGATTGTCCGTATGTTCAACAATATATTCCTTTTTACAGGCGAAGAAGTCTATCTCATGCACCAAGAATTGCAGAGATGGAGACAATGATTTTTGGAAAAATATGGTCCAGATACAGTATTTTCTTTTTCTTTCCCCGAACGAGAACCAGCACTTGCACAGCAGGCTATCTTTGCAGGTGGTTTGTTCGTGAACAAAAAGCTGGTTATCATCAACAATCTGCCTACGAGTACTACCGACAAAATAGATCAAGCATCCGAAAAATTTGTCAACGATATGATGGCTATGGCTGGACAAATTTGACCAGATACATTACTTGTCTTCACGAGCGCAGTACCAGACAAGAGGACAAAATTTACCAAATTTCTTCTTGCCAATGCGCAGGTCAAAGAATTCAAAAAGCTTAGCTGAGTCGCACTCAAAAATTTCATCAAACAACAATTGGGAACTATAAGTATAGACGACACTACACTCACATATATGATCGAAAAACTAGGTACAGATACCTACCATCTTTCGCATGAGTGTGACAAATTACTCACGCGATCGCAAGCCACAGGCAAGCCTATCGATAAAGCAGTTATTGATCATATATCCTATGGCCAGACCGAGCATAGCGTCTTCGATCTCTTTGATAAAATGTTTGATGATATGCCAGGTGCATTACATTTAGTTGACCATATACACGAAGAATCTGGAGACCGAAATCAGACATTGGGTGCTTTATATTGGACGCTCAAGATGTATGTATTTATCCTGGATCAGTACGCTCAAGGTGTCAAAGATAGCAAAGAACTTGCCAGCAAATTGTGATATCCACCTTTTGCTATATCCAAGGCGCTTTCCAAGATTAAAGTTCTCCAAGCACACGAAACAGAGCTCAAAAATGTCGTCAGATGATTAGTAGACCTTGACCTATCTATCAAAACAGGTAAACTCCCAGACACGATATTCCGACTCCAGGTCAAAAAACTCTTATATAGTATGCACACCGATCAGTATGAAACATCGATATAAAGCAGCTATAGTGGTCACGATAGCAACCATTGCAAACATAGTCGATGTGCAGGGGTGATTTTATGATGACAAAATGTATTGCATCGTCACAGATACACAAGTACGCGTTACTTTCCAAAAAGAAGATAATATCTTATGTAAAGTATATATCGCTAACTATCAGCGCCAACTCAAAAAACTAGCAAACGAGGTTCTCTATGTCCAAGCCTATATCAACAATTACGAGAACGACAGAGATTATCGATTTTCAGTTAGAGATCAGTTGAGAAGTGATTTTTACACGACCTACAATCTCAAAAAAGCTGTCCAAAACAGTATGTTATCATTTGAGCAACAGCTCTTTACTAAGATACAAAAATTCTTGTACTATTATATCAATCCATACAAGAGTGAATTGGAATATGAATTAGGATTACTCCAGTGAATTGTAGATCAGCCACAGATTGTCGATGACCATATATTATTATTGGAACAACAGTTGCTCACTATCCAAAATATGTTTGCAGCTACGAGCTTTGAAACATTGCTACCACATGTGCAACAACACTTTTTACTCAGAAAGCAAATAGCATGACAATTGGCATCGTAGCGTCAGGTCCGGATATGTTGACGCTCAGCAAGTTCCTGAGTACATACGATCATGACTATATCATATATTATGACGACTTACTTCGACCATACGGAGACAAGCCTGCTGCACTGGTGCAAGCGGTGATTGCCGATGCTATCGAAGTATTGACCAAGAGAGGAGTCGATACTGTTATCCTCCCACCAGTACGAGAACTTGCGTTTCGCACACAGGAGAAAGTGTTGCCATTATTTCAGACATATGTGACTGATTATTGTTTTGCTGATTCGCTTGTGGGTAAAATGTGAGCCATCGGGGATCGATCAGACATCCAAGTTGCTCAGCCACTATTAGAGTCTATCGCAGCAGAATACACACTCAGCGAAAACCAGCAAAAGATACAAAAATTTCACAAACCGATGAGACGACGACTCAAAGAAACGCCATTACGAAAATACTTCTTGACGGTACTGTCCTACTCAGATCCTATGGCCAACAAGGTTGCCAAGTTTGACCTCCGCTATTTCAAAGATGCAAATGTGGATACCTTGATCCCACTCAATTACGGCTATTTCAACTATCAAAACACCATCAGCAAATTCCTAAATTTCAAAAAATGTCGCTTCCATAAATTTGATAAAGTACAACAATCTTTTGAAAAAATAGTCACAAAAAAAGGCACCCAATATTGAGTTTCTATACTCTACACAGGACAAAAAGAACTCCTCGAAAGACAAAAGAAGATCATGCGAACGCTGCAGAGATGAAAGTCTATCGAAGTGCAACGAGAGAAAATATAATTTTCATATAATGAAAATCCGTTCACGAATTACGGAACGGATCTCAGTTTTTTGGAGAGCAAGGAATTCCTTACTCTGTGGCGGTAATGCTGCTGCACACTTCGCTAAACTTTGACGGCAAATATCCAAAAAAGAATAGCATGGCACTCAGAACCATGCCTCCAAATAATAGTTCTCCCTCCCAAAATGAGAAGCAAGAATATTCTCGGAACATAGCTCCTCCAAGTAGTGTTGGTCCACATAAGCAGAATACCACACCTGCAAAAAATTGCAGGGCATATTTTGCTTTTGCTTCCGCCCATAACCATAGCATGGCTGCGGGAATAAGCACCACCCAGTTCCACTGCACAAACCACCCGTCTCCACTGGAAACGAATTGATGTGCGTGGCGGTTTTCTATCACCTCCATCACAGCAATTATGCTCATGAAGGCCAATAAAAATCCCATTTGTGCGTTTTTACTAAGGTACGCTGCTACCTTTCCGATTGTTAGGCTCGGTAAGCCTATTGACATTTTCAACATTTGGTATTTGTTTCTGTTTGTGAGCGCGTAGTATACTGAAAATCATCTATTTTTCAAGAGAAATAAGCACTTGCGCTTGCATTTGGGGCCAAAATCCTGATCTAGCAGGTGATAGTAATTCTTATTTTGTTCGCTGATTGCCATGGATAAAATTATTGACCTCAAGGAAGTAACCTGGATACATCTGACTGACCCATCACACGAAGAGATAGAAGAGATAGTGCAGACTTATGATGTACACGATATCATTGAAGAAGATATACACTCCACCAATACCCAGGACAAGATCGATGTCTATGATGACTATATGTTCTTGGTCGTCAATTTCCCCAAGTACGATAATATACAGGGCAAGTATTTTGCCAATGAGTTCAACATCATTCTAGGTAAAAAATTCATCGTTACGATCAGTGGATATGACACCAATCATATTGATACCATCAAAAAACAATTCCAAGAAGATTTGCTCGACAAAGAAAGAGATGAAGATTATAAACTCTCACCATACTATGTACTCTATAGAGTGCTCGATGTGATGTACGACAAGACCTTAAATGGACTCAACAAATTTGTCCGCGATTTGCATGCACTTGAAGATCAGTTATTCCAACACGAAAGATTGAATCAGAGATTGTTGGCATGACTCCTAATGAAGAGACGTAATAGTATTTTTTTGAAGCACTTGATGCTCCCACAAGCAGAGATTTTGCAGGAACTACATGATGCTACGGTCAAGTTTTACGGAGGAGATCTAGATGTATACTTCGAGGATTTGCAATATAAGATGGACAAAGTAATGCGTGCTATCGAGACGATTTCTGAAAATGCTTCGTCGCTCGCATCGACCTACAACGCATTGGCAAATATCCAGACCAACGAAGTGATCTCTATGCTCACCATCTTCACGGTCATGATGGGTATATTTGCGGTGATTACTGGATTTTACGGTATGAATATCAACCTCCCAGGCCAACACCATCCACTAATGTTTGCAGCTATATTGGTTGCATTACTGGGTATAGGATGATTGCTAGTTCTTCGAGCTAGAAAGAGAGGACGATTCTAACAATATTTTTTTGCAATTAGTTTATATAACAGTATAGTTGCCTGCGATATCATTGCAGAGCATGGATTTTATGTATGTAGTTAGCATAATGCTGGCTCTATACACAAAATCTATGCTATGATATCATCTTTATATTTCTCCTATACTGATGCCTATACAAAAGCATTCGTTTACTGCTACGGAGCAGTCATTTGACCGAGAAGGAAAACAGCTTGGTTTCCAGACAGGAAAATTAGCAGTTCAAGCAGATGGTTCTATCGTTGCCAACCTTGGTGAAAATCATCTCCACTGTGCCACAGTTATCGCTCGTGATGCATCACCAGACAAAGACTTTCTTCCACTCATGATCGACTGGAGAGATAGCAATACAGCTGCTGGTAAGATCGGTGGCTCACAGTATCGCAAGAGAGAAGGCAGACCTTCTGACAATACTGTCTTGTATGCTAGACTTACAGACAGAGCGCTCAGACCTATGTTCCCCAAAGGCATGGTCAATGAATTGGTGATTACAATAACACCACTAGCGCTCGACCTCACACAAGATTTATGAGTGCTTACTATCATCAGTGCATCACTATCAGTGATGGCTGCTGGTATACCATTTACTGGCCCAGTAGGAGCAGCTCGTATCGGTTACAAAGACGGACAATTTATCGTCAATCCTACCAGAGAAGAATTGGATTCTGGTATGGCAAATCTCATCGTCGCTGGTAAAAAATGATCTATCAATATGATCGAATGTGACGCCAAAGAAATCCCAGCGGACAAACTCAAGGAAGCATTTGCTCTCGGACAGAAACACATCGATCTATCCTGTGATTTCCAAGCAGAATTTATCAAGAAGTTGACTATTGCACCAAAGACTCCTACCTACAATAAAGCGGGTGAAGAGGTAGTGGCCTATGTTTCTGGCATACTAAACAAAGATAAACTTCAAGCATTGACTGGTAATACCAAAGTACCATTTAATGAACTCTGTAGTGCCTTCGAAAAAGAAGTATTGGAACTTTGCAAAGATAAAATTCAGGATGCTGAAAACGAACATTTCACGACTAGTAAAGTAAAGATGGCAGTCTTTGACGTTATCAAGAAATTCATCAGAACGCGTACTATTCATGATGATAAGAGAATTGACGACAGAGCAATGGATCAGATCAGACCACTGTACTGTGAAGTAAATTTGTTGCCAAGAGTACATGGTACAGGATTGTTCCGAAGAGGAGATACACAAGTGCTTTCCACCGTAACATTGGGTGCGCCTGGTGATTATGAAGTGCAAGAAAATATGGAAGAAGATGATATCAAGAAAAGATATATGCATCACTACAACTTCCCAGCTTTCTCTACCAACGAAGCCAGAGGTATGAGAGGTCCAGGTCGTAGAGAAATCGGACACGGAAGATTAGCAGAAAAGGCATTGGAATACATGATCCCAGATCAGATTACATTCCCTTATACGATCAGAGTAGTATCAGAATGTATGGGCTCAGGAGGTTCGACATCAATGGGTGCAGTATGTGGTTCGACACTTTCATTACTGGACGCATGAGTACCGCTCAAAGCGCCAGTAGCCGGTATAGCAATGGGATTGATTACTGAGCATGATGACGATGATAATATCACCGAGCATAGAGTGTTGACTGACTTGATGGCAACCGAAGATTTCACAGGAGATATGGACTTCAAAGTTGCTGGTACCAAAGCTGGTATTACAGCTATC
>CAZEYI010000049.1:2774-7372 GCA_964516785.1 uncultured Candidatus Peribacteria bacterium | reverse complement strand
CTGTTATTATCACATCGTTATTCTTTTCGTTCCCTGTATTGTCTTCTGTTATTATTGGATTAACCTCATCTGCGATCCCATCGCCATCTGCATCAACGATCTTTTTCCCATCTTCATCTATGACTTGATCAACAACTGTTTTCGTCTGATCTTCACGAGTTTTTCTGAGCCAATATTGTGCATCTTTGAAATATCATCTTCCTGATGTGTTTGGATTTTTACCAACAAGCTGATCATACAAACACAAAATACCGTAATATGATCTATCTTCTGCTGTTATTTTTTGTCCCACAAAGTCGCCTGTATATACCTGTTCTCACCAATATGTACCATTCGCTTTCCATACCATAGAGAGCAATCTATCGACTGTATTGTCAGTCTTGGCACAAATATTTTTAATCTCTTTTTCGGATAAGTCTTTGAGTTCTTGCTTGGCATCTACAGCTTCTGGTGTTTTGAGAAATTCTTGGACATTTTTCCAGACTTTTTCTCTATTGGAAAACTGCTTGAGTGCATCAAGCATTTCTTGGCCTTCGACCTTACCATCTTGGTTGGTATCAAGATATTCTTTGGGATTAATAGCTTCTGGTGCCATTTTGTCTAACAAAATAAGGATATACACAAGTATATCCCTAAGCACTCTTTTTGTCAAAAAAATAGACTATATTTTATACCAAAACACACACTCCTCTGGTCCATTACGAACTAGCATCGATTTTGATCATGGGAACTGAACTTTTTGTCACTCTGGGACGATCATACCACCACGACATGTTTCTAATTGTATTATCAATTGGTTACATAGGTCAGCCTCTGCTTGGATTCTGATCCCATATGGCGGATTGGTAACAAGGTATCAAGCAAAAGTATCCTCATGGGCAAATGCTTTGACGCTATGGACGATATATTTTTCTACGCCTGTATTGTAGGCGTTTTCGTGAGTCATTGTGATCATCTTGGGATCGATATCAGTAGCTCTGATAGAGACGGTTGGCGTCTTTTCGGCTGCGAGGGCATCTGCATATATCTGATCCCGAGCAGCAGTATCTGTGTTTGGGAAAAAATGACAGGCAAAATCTCTGTACTTACCTGGAGCTATATTGGCAGCTATCAGAGCTGCTTCGATAGCGATAGTCCCTGAACCACAACACGGATCTCGAAAATCTGTCTTCGCATCTCGACCCGATTGTAGGATTAATGCTGCTGCTATGGTTTCCTGAATAGGTGCAGCACCTGCCTGTTCTCTATAACCTCTCTTGTGGAGACTTTCTCCTGAGGTATTGAGCCAGATAGTACACTGATCATTGACGATTTGGATCAAGATATCTATGGGCATATAGGATTCATCCTGTTCTCGCTTGGCTTCTCTGGAGCCTGTCATCTTAACTAAGATGGATTTGTGTGCGATAGATTGGATGGTTCTCACACTATGGAGTGCCGAATTAGCACTTTGTGCATTGACGACGATGGGATGATGAGGAGCAATGTATTGTGACCAGTCAATTGTCTGGACTAGATCAAAAAGTTGGTCGAAATTTTTGACAGGAGATTTGGCCAATTGGACATAGACTCTATTGGCTGTGCGTAAGCTGATGTTGAGTTTGTATACTCATGGCCAATCTGCTTGGGTGGTACACAAGGCAGGCGAAACGACACGAGCAGAAAATCAGCAAGCTTTGATCTCTGCTTGTGTGAGGTGCGATACGCCGATAGGGCTAGCTACTAAGATTTCCATATAGACTTATTTGATAAGAGATCGTATTGCATCACTGACACTGTGTTTAGCTTGGACATATATATGTTCATTTTTGGCTTCTCGAGCAGCTTCCTGTTTGTCTAGTATCTTGGCTACCAATGTTTTGAATACTTCATAGTGTGTACTATATTTGACGTCTGCAATGGTGGGATATAGTATATAATTGAATGCTTGTATCCTTTCTCTTTGTTCCTGTATTTTTTTTCTCATGACATCCATATTTGGTGCTTTATATCTTCGAAAGTTGGGGTCTTGTTTTTCTGATTCTGGGATTGGTTCTTCAATAAACTGTGATGGAGCCTGAACTATTTCTTTATATGCTTGTACAAGTATATCAAAGATGGCCTGCGATACTTGCTTACTATCTGTCCCTGCTAATGATTCGTGGACTTGGTCTTGGATTATAATTGGATCTATAGAAGATGTGGTTGTGAGAGTATTTGTAGTCATGATTATACAAAAAAATAGCAATAAAGATAGGCCAACCCTTGATTAATTTTCTCTGGACGTGCGGGAGTGCACGAACTTTTTCTGCCCAAATGAACTTTGAGAAAATTACGCTATCGTTATGCTACAGCAGCATGATAGACCATACACGTGTGTGAATTGTACTGTTGTGTAGTGGTGATTCATGGATGTGATGTGCGTAAATATTTACCCTATGTTATAAATTTATCTAGCCGATGCAATATTTTTTACAAGGTTTTTTGGACGTATGTACCAACATCAGTGTAACCGAGTTTGCGATAGTAGGCTTTTACTCCTACTCCTGCAATGATACTCAGTTTCTCGTACCCAGTATGTGTAGCAATCTGTTCAGCGGCAGCGATAAGTTGCGAACCAAATCATCTGTGCTGTGTATCTTGTTTTTCGTTTTTGCGTAAACTTGCTAACTGTCAGTAGACGTGCAATTCTCTCACGATGGCGGTCCTGTCATCCAATCATGGGAAATCAATAGTCTGTCCTCCGTTTGGAATCGACAATCTACAGAGACCGTATAGGTAACCCAGAGAATCTTCAAAACTGATGAAATACTCCATCCCAACACTTGTCCTGTAAGATCTAATAGCAAGATTTGCTTGCTCTTTGTCTTCTGTCTTGTTGACGACTTTGGGCATGCTATTGTTGACTTGTCGCTTATTGCGAATTTCACGGCTTCTGGTATCCAATGATACGAAATTTCTATAATGAGCTATATCAGGCGATGTACCAATGATCGATGTCTGTATCTCATCATCTGCTAAGACTGGATGTTTTGCCTCTGAATGGAGATAATCATCAAACGAATCAAATATATGTAACTTGGGATACAATCTACTGTATAAGTGCGTGCTTTCGGGCGCATCTTTTCGTTGTTTTTTGAGCTTGTCGTGTGTGAGTTGTGACAAATTAGTAATGCTGGACCCAGCGATAATTTCGGTCGATGGGATATCACGGATAAGTCTCTTGATCCTCGTATAGGGTGGGATGATATTGAGAAATGTTTCTCTGATGAGTTTCTGGATAGTCTCAGCTTCCAATGGTTTGTATTCTCCCTTGAGATACAGTTCGTATAATTCGGTATTTGGGATAACTGATGTCGGGTAAAACTTAATTTCATCAGGCTTAAAAAAAGGATCTGCGTAGAGCATTCTAAATGATTCAAGATCTTTTTCGTAGGTCGAACCATACAAGCCTGGCATCATGTGGAGAGACATTTTGAAGCCGTATTGTCTGAGTTTGTGAACTGCTTCCCTACACTGCTGGACGCTATGTCCTCTCTTATTCTTATCCAAGACATCGTCGAATAAATTTTGGAGCCCAACTTCTAGTCTTGTTACTCCCAACATTCTCCAATACTGACAGTTTTCATCAGTCACGTATTCGGGTCTGGTTTCTATAGTAAGTCCAATAATTCTATGTGCTGCAGTTTCATTTATGAGCTGTGAATCTGCAATAGTTTCTGGTAATTGTATATCACTCAATTCGGGTATCGTATACGAATATTTTTTTGCTAGGTCTGGGTTCATCGCGACACTGTCAAAAAACTGCGGGAATGTGTTGCAGGCGTCGTAGAGTTTTTTGATAAAATCTGTTTTATAATCCTGTGGATAGACATCTCGAGTACCACCTAGTACAATCATTTCAATCTTGTCTGTGTCGTGACCGGTCAATGTGAGAGAAAGCAATCTATTGTATACTTGTTTGATAGGGTCAAAATTATTGAGCAAAGCCCTCATCGCACCGGGTTCGGTGTTGATGTAGCTCTTTGGCATGGTGAAGTCATTTGGGCAAAATATACATTTGCCGGGGCATCGAAATGGCTTGGTCAGAACCTGGATAGGCACGATACCTGACTCAGATCTGATCGCTCTTTTTCTGAGCAACTGCTCCAATGGTTTATTTGTCTGCACAGAACCATCTCTCACCAATTCTTGGTATACGCGTATGAGCTGAGTGTTTGATGGAACTTCAGCAAGTTTGTGTAGTTTGGCAAATTTTCTTTTTTGCAATAAGAGAAAATCCTTGGACAAGTGGTCCGCATTTGTCTGTGCTAACTCTTGTATCAAGGATTGTAATTTCTCTTGCATGTCGTGACTTACCTAGTCAAAACTATCTATCATATGATCTACGTTCTGGTCTTTGTGGACGTGATGGTCTAGAAGAACCATGTGCAGGACGATCTCATCTTGGTCTATCGTTTCCATAACTTGGGCGTGATGCTCCATATGCTGGTCTGTCTCCTGCTGGTCTTGCTGGTCTATCGTTATATCCGCCTCTAGAAGCTCATCTATCTGCACCGTATGCTGGTCTAGAAGAACCATGTGCAGGACGATCTCATCTTGGTCTATCGTTTCCATAA
>CAZEYI010000049.1:0-2674 GCA_964516785.1 uncultured Candidatus Peribacteria bacterium | reverse complement strand
TGGTCTAGAAGAACCATGTGCAGGACGATCTCATCTTGGTCTATCGTTTCCATAACTTGGGCGTGATGCTCCATATGCTGGTCTGTCTCCTGCTGGTCTTGCTGGTCTGTCAGCACTATATGCAGGACGATCTCCGGTAGGTCTTGCAGAACTATAAGTAGGTCTATCTGACGATCTACCGCCACTATATCTACCTCTCGAACCACCACCTGATCTACCGCGGGATCCACCACCAGATCTGGAACGTCTGTATGCAAATCCTGCATCATGATGCTTGGTATATGTTCTTGGTTTTTCGTTACCATCGGCATCTATTTCCTTGATCTGTATCTTGTTTTTTCTTTCGATAGCATGGATAGCTCACATTTCACTTTCAGTCACCAATGTGATAGCCTTACCAGATTGGCCAGCTCTTGCTGTACGACCTATACGATGTACATAACTTTCTGGGTCTTGTGGGACATCATAATTGATAACCAATTGGATATCATTGAGATTTAGTCCACGACTTGCAACGTCAGTTGCAACCAATATTTTTACCTTATCAGCCTTAATGTCTTTGATAGTAATATTTCTCACTCTCTGATCTATATCACCGTGCAAAGCTGCAACGCGATGTCATTGATCGTGAAGGTTTCTGGCTACTGTAGAAGCAACGTGTTTCATCTGCGTAAAGATAAGGATTTTTTGGTCCTTGTGTGCTTCGAGATATTTTTCCAACATCTCTTCTTTGTGTCTACCCTGGATACGGATAAATGAGTGATCTATCCTATCAACGACGATACTCTGTGCAGCGATCTTGATATTGGTATAGTCTGAGCCGATATAGCGGCCAAGTAATTGTTGTAATTCTGGCGTTACTGTCGCAGAAAAACTCATCATTTGCTTGATGGCAGGTATCTTACTGAGGATATAATCAATATCGTCTCTAAATCACATATCAAACATACGATCAGCTTCATCGAGAACGACATAACTTACTTTGCTCAAATTGATAATACGCTTATCTATCAAATCCATCAATCTACCTGGCGTAGCGATGATGAATTGTGCTCCTTGCTGGAGTTTTTCTTGCTGCCTGCGGACAGACATACCACCAGCAACAGTACAGGTTTTGACACCAATAAGTCCTCGTGATAGATTGAAAAATTCTTCTTCTGTCTGTGTTGCTAATTCTCTCGTAGGACACATAACGATGACTTGTGCACCTCTTGATTTTGGATCAATAGCATTGAGAAGTGGGATGACAAAAGCTGCTGTCTTACCAGTACCCGTCTGAGATTGTCCGACGATGTGTTTGCCGGATGTAAATGCTTGGATTGTTTTTTCTTGGATCTCCGTAGGACTCGTATAACCTTTTTTTTCTAAAGATTTGAGAATCTCTGGCTGGAGGCCCAGTTCGCTAAATAACATGTGTTTGTTTGATATTAAAAGGGACTATAAGGTCCATAACAATAGAACCTCATTGCATATATAGCACTGTCCCATTGTTGTTTGTATAATACTGATATCCTGAGCGATTGCTAGGGGGATTATCGAGAGATTTTAATGATAATGTCTGCCGCTCTTGGAAGACTACCAAGTTTTGTAGCACTTGCATCGATGGCTACACTATAGCCTGTATCTTTGTATAACTCTAGAAGGTTTTTTTGTATATCCATCAAATCCTCTTCGTTTTCACATATATAAGTCGACATTCCGATTTTATGTCGAATATGGTTCATATTATCCTTTCTGGCTCAATCAATATGAGCATCTATGGCCCTTATCATTGCATCGAACCATCTTTGCTTATCTTCTTCTTTGAACAATAAAAATAGCTGATTTGATGTAGGATTGCTAAGCGATATCAATCCTCCACAAGGAGCAGTCTTATAACTTGTTAAATCATTATCTAATGTATTTCCCATAGAGAGATAGTAGTAATCTGATTCTTAAATTCAATAGAAATCAATAATTTTGATATTTGTCAATGCCGTCGGTGAAACAAAATACCTTGCAAGGATGTAGGGTATCTGTACATTTGTCTGTATGTGATTTATATTTTTGAAATAGATTATGGTACATACGCTCGCTCCACTTCCTTATGCATATGATGCTCTCGAACCCTATATCGATGCGAAGACTATGGAAATACACTACAGCAAACATCATCAGACATACGTCGATAAACTCAATGCAGCAGTAGCTGGTACTGAGTGGGAAGAAACAGGATTGGACGAATTGTTGCAATCTGTGGTTTTGTTACCAAAAGATAAACAGAATGCTGTGAAAAATCACTGAGGTGGTCATCGAAATCATACATTTTTCTGGGCAAGCATGACCGCAGGTGGTACGGCAATGCCTGCAAATTTGGAACAAGCTATAGCAAAACAATTTGGTTCAGTCGATGCCTTCAAAGAACAATTTGCACAGTCTGCACTCAACAATTTCTGAAGTGGATGGACATGGCTGGTACTCGAACATGATGAGCTCAGTATCGTCAATACGCCAAATCAAAACAATCCACTTATGGACCACAAGAAAGCATTGCTCTGACTGGATGTCTGGGAACATGCGTATTATCTCAAACATCAGAACAAGAGAGCCGACTATATCAATGATCGATGGCATGTCGTAGACTGGACTAAGGTAGCAGAACGTTTTGGCAGCATATAATATGTATGGACAAAAA
>CAZEYI010000048.1:0-7373 GCA_964516785.1 uncultured Candidatus Peribacteria bacterium | reverse complement strand
GTATCGTAAGAAAAAGATATGAAGATAAAGCTATCTATATATGACCAAAACATCAAAGACATGTGATCAAAGAATTTATGCAATACCTGAGACAAGTACTCAAATTTAGGACTAGTAAAACTGCCGAGTTTAAGAGTGGGAAATTGTGAACTGATTTCTATTTCTGATTGGAAAAATGACGAAGCGTTATCGCAAAACTCAAACAAAAAAATGCACAATACTACATCGACGAAGCTGCCAGACATGGCTTAGTGATAGATAAAACATATGAAGAATATAAAACCGAATATGCACATATCATCAATCTCATCACCTCATTTTTTGCGGGCAATACCAAACCTATCGAACAAGAAATTCGCAGACAGATCGACGAAGCAATTAGCAAAGAACATTTTGAACGAGCAGCAAAACTCAGAGATATATATGTAAAAATAGATAGTCTGGTCGAGAAACAAAGAGTTGTGGTCGAACAGGATATAAGTGGTTTTGTCGCAATGGCCAAGGAGATGTCCTGATGGACAGTGTTTGCTATTTTTTCACTCTATGAGTGAAGAATTATTGATATCATCAGGCACAAACAAAAGGCCGAAGATATGGATATGGCAGCCTTTGTTGCTATGATTGAAAATCAATATGGATCAGTAAGAATGTATGTTGATGATGGCAAAAAAAACTTAGAAAGTTTACAATCATATAAAGATTGATCACTATTTTTGGTCGACACGAAGATAAAAAAAATAAAGAAAAAAACGCTCTCTGAATTACACAAACTCGTACAAAAAAGTATCGAAGATTTTGTGCAGGCAAGTAGTTTTGAAAAAGAAAGTCTCATGAATGATGTCCTCAAGACAATCGAAACTAGATATGGACTCAATCAATTTCCCTATAGAATCGAATGTATCGACATCTCGCATCTCAGTGGATGACGGATGAGTGGATGATTATCATGCCTGGTATGATGAATTCCTATGAGTAAATGATATCGTAGATATAAGATCAAAACAGTAAAAACACTTGATCAACAAAACAATGATTATAAGGCATTGGAAGAAGTTTTGACCAGAAGATTTTCCAAGGACAATACGAGCGAAAAACCCAATCTGTGTATCATCGACTGAGGCAAATGACAACTCGGCGTCGTGCAAAAATTACTCGCAGGGAATAAAGAATTTATAGCTGAAACCAAAGACGTACAATTTGTGGCTTTGGGTAAAGGTGATGCGAGAAAGAGGAAAGGGAAAAACGATGGAGCTAAGGAAGAGCTGCTCGTGCTCACGGATAAAACAATAAACAAATATGATTTTACCTATGACGATAGCGATAGAATATTGATCAAAGCGAGAGATGAATCACATCGTTTTGCCAATGCGTATAGAAAGAAGCAAATGAGCAAAGAGTGGAAATAACTATTAGTAAGTTAGATGATTAGGGCCTAAACGTTTTTGAGTTTGATTCAACAAGTCTTGAAGAGGATAGTTGTGTTCATCAAATCTTAACGTCGCCTTAAGTTGATGCTCTATTTGTAATAATCTGTGCACACTCGTCTTCTCGTCCTGAATTTCCAACCCTATCCCAATCCATGGATCTTTTTCTATTTCTTTCTTTAATTTTGCTTCCTCTATTCTAAACTGGATTATTTCTTTTGGTTCTTCTTTGTTTATCCTATCCTGTGTTTTAGTAAGCAATCTTTTTATATCATGATAACTATCTACCATCAGTAAGAACTGCTGACTCGGTACGCGCATTTGAGTTACTGATTCCGATAATTCTACTAATTCCTTGGCTGACATCGTAGATCGAGTGCCGAAATATTTTGCCTCTGTAGCAAAGGTTTTGAGAATCACTTGTTCTTTTTGTCTCAATTCTTGTTGCAGATCATCTCTGATTTTCGTCAATTCTCCCCACGAAGTTTTGGGGTCATTTATTTTGTCTTCTATGGTTGGCTCTTGCACAAGCTTCTCCTTTCCTTGTTCCATCGACATCCGCGAAAGTGAATAAATATAGATGATTGTAGTCCAAATTTGACAATTTTGCAAGTTTTCTATATACTAAGTGAGTATTTATATAGCTATACTCTATGAAGGTAGTCTATCCCAAACACATCAAGAAAGGAATATTTGCGACGATGAGTTTCAATGTATGACCGCTTACTATATCGGTTATCCAGCTTTTTATATTGGCGATGGGGATAGCAATTTCGCTTGCTATTTTCAATCAAGCATCTCGTAGTGGTTCCAAAATGGTGTGACTTATCGTGGCATTACCTGTCTTTCTTCTCTTTGTTATTATAGCATTTTTCCAGATATCAGAATTGTCTCTTATTCCTTTTATTGCCAAGCTTATCAGGACGTACTTTTTTGACACAACGAGAAAATTTCAGGTTAATTTTGATAAAGCAGATCAGGTAGATATATTGCTCAAGGAATCTCATGTTTCTGATCAAAAAGACGTCATTACCTACAAGACCAAACAAGATGTCGATCCCAAAGTATTAGAAGAGATAGAGAAAGGTTGATTATTGTAGCTACTTATCTACAAGAACGGATGGGTTTATGATCCATCGAACTATATGCACATAGTATATGATGCAATCTGACTTTATCGAAGTATCGCTTGTCTGATACTTGTTTTTGTGTTCTACAAATGGAATAGCAAAGCGCAGTTTGTGATTCCCTATACTCAAGCTCCCCTCTGAACAAAAATATACAATAGCATCCTCATTGTGGTCGTAATATTATGCATATTGATGCCCTTGGAATTGCAGATTTCCCATCCATGAGCCAGTAACCGTGAACCAAAGTATGCCATACAAGTATTGTTTGATGTGTCGTTGTCTATGACAGCCAAAGATCTCGAACCCAGCAGATTTACCGTAGCAAAGAGGTTTGTGTCCAATCTTATTGTGTCTTTGCCCACGTATCAATGGAGTACCCTATTTTTTTCCGGACTACCAGTATTGCGTACAGCGTACTCACATGATACTAGCGCTATACTACAAAACATACAACCACTCTCTATGTGAGATTTTCCTCCAACTGAAGATTTTGTAGGAACTGCAATCGGAGATGCGCTTTTGCTCGCGTTAGGAAACATCGCATATATCCAGTGAGATGTGAGGCCATTTTTCATTCTTATAACTGATGGAGATTCCAACAAATGATATGATCCAGAACAGATCTTGCCAACACTCAAAAAACTCAAAATACCAGTCTATACTATAGGCTTGTGAGTTGGCTCAACTATCATAGGAACCGATACTTTTGGCACCAATGTGTATACAAATATAAATCTTGATCTGCTCAAGCATATTGCCAAGGAAACCTGAGGCAAATTTTTCTATGTCGAAGATCCTGATGATTTCGAAGACATAGCAAAAGATATCCAACAATTTTTGACCCGTCATGAAACCACCATTTCTTCTCCTATCTTGGTCTGACTCAACGATTATTTCTCTGCAATACTCATCGTATGCCTAACATATATCTCACTTTACAGAAGCTACGCTCTCCTTCGTAAGCGCTCCTTTTAACTTGTTTTTGGGAGCACTTTGTGTAGAGTGTCGCTAGAGTTTTATGCGGTATCATATTGTATGGAAAATGTAGTAATTATCGGCTCTGGACCTGCTGGTCATACAGCAGCTATCTATGCTGCTAGAGCAGCAATGCAGCCTCTTATGTTTGAGGGATTTTTGGCATGATGAATCGCCGCTGGTGGACAACTTACCACTACCACGATAGTTGAAAACTATCCTGGTTTTCCTGAAGGGATAGATGGTAGCGAGCTCATGATGAATATGAGAAAACAGTCATTGCACAATGGTGTCAGAATCGAAACGAAAACAGTAGATAAAGTAGATCTATCTGCTCGACCATACAAGGTTTTTGTGGGTGATGATATTGTTGAAACCAAAACTATTATTATATCCACAGGCGCTACTGCTAAGCGTATGTTTGTGCCTGGAGAAGAGATCTATCGACAAAAAGGCATATCTGCATGTGCAGTATGTGATGGGGCTATCCCATTTTTCCGTAACAAGCATCTGGTCGTTGTATGAGGTGGAGACAGCGCTATGGAAGAGGCAAATCATCTCACACATTTCTGATCCAAGGTAACTATACTAGTCAGAAAAGATGCATTCAAAGCATCAAAAGCAATGCAAGATAGAGTTCTGGCCAATCCAAAAATAGAAGTGTTATGGAACACTGAACTCAGAGAAGCGCTCGGAGATGGTAATATGCTCAATGCACTCAAAGTCTATAATAATAAAGAAGATAGAGAATATATCCTAGAAGTAGGTGGCTTATTTTATGCTATCGGACATGTGCCAAATACATCATTTTTGGAGGGGCAATGCAATGTTGATGAAACTGGTTACCTAATAACATATGCAAGATTGTGTGAAGAGGCCGTGAATGGAACCAAGCCATTAACTGCGGAACAAGAACAAAAATTTACTGATGGTAAAACAAGGTTCCCAACATCAACATCTGTCTCTTGAGTGTTTGCTGCCTGAGATGTGGCAGACAAGAGATACAGACAAGCTATTACATCTGCTGGTACGGGTTGCCAAGCTGCGTTGGATGCAGAAAAATGGATACAAGAAAATGGCAAATAAATTTTTATATATCTTCCTACAATGAAAAAAATACTTGCTCTAGTAGTTATGGCATCTATAGCTTCTGGATATAGTTTTGCGTACGAAGCAACAGATCCTGTAGAAATTATAGAAACTATGGTGGATAGTATAGATACGACACTGATGCAATTCTTGTCTGGCATAGGCAGTCAGACACAACAGATTGTAGATGACAATGTTGCTTTGTATTTGGATGGCTACTGTGAAGCAAACGATGTGCTTGCTTCAGTCGATATTGTAGACTGTGGCAAATATCAAGGTATAGCTCATGTTTTAGATGGGATACTGGAAAATTTGGTACCAGATTTTGAAAGCACTATGGATATCGGTTCTATTGATATAGCAAGTATGGATGAAGCACAGATTATTATAGAAGAGACTCAATTCCAAGTAGAGCAAGAGATGAAAAAACTTGATACACTTGCACACATTATGAACAAAGCTCTCGACAAACCAAACCTCACGGACAAACAAATTTTTGGGATCAAATATGTCTTGTTTGCTCTTGCTACTATACACGATATATTTGGACTACTCCCTAGTTTTCTTGAAGATATGACTTGATACATAGTTGATCTTCGTAATACATTTTGAGATATAAGCCTATAATATATTGGTGACATATTCTCACAAATATATATAATATAGACTACATACCATTTCTTACAAAAAACAATACAAAAAAGATATCCCGACTTTACTGCTAGACGTAAAAACCTATACTTGGGTTCTGGTTTTATATAGTATGTTTTGAAAACATGGTTATGCATATCGAAAATCACAAACAATTTACTGATGAGGTACTCAACTACGATGGCGTCGTTCTTCTCGATTTTTATGCTGAATGGTGTGGACCATGTAAAATATTGGGGCCTATAGTAGAAGAATTGGCTCAAGATTTTGCTGGTAAAAATGTTAAGATCGCAAAAGTAAATGTCGACAACAATCCTGAAACAGCTGGTGCTTACAATGTTATGAGTATACCAACTGTGTACATTTTCAACAAAGGTAAGACTGAATGACCTATCGTCGGCGTGAGTCCCAAAACAGTCTATAGCGAAAAAATTTCAAGCTACCTATAATTTATTATCTTCAGATATATTAAATCCCGATTTCTCGGGATTTTTTTGTGATGCAAAATTTGACATATAAATAAAAACTACATATAATATGTTTATGTTTTTTTACTATACAATCACTCACATGAAGAAATTTCTCAAAGACTATCTTGGATTGCTTGCTGCGATAGGACTTGCTGGCGGATCTCTTTTTGCATTTAACATATCGACTAGTATAGATAACGCACTCCAAGTTATCAAAACTATCTGGGTAACTTCTGATGGTACAACTAACAATCCTCCTTTTGTAACTATGGATGGTAGTGGTTGATATGTCAGCATTGGAACTACTGGTGCTGATGCCATATTCAATGTGTCTGGTACTTTTGGGATGGCGTATAATGACTCGTATGGCTACAATACTCTCTTAGGATACAACGATCCATTTTTCAATGGTTCGTTATGATTCTTGTATGGAGGCAATACTGGATCCACGATGGTATGAATATTTCCAAGTGGTGGAGATAAAATAGGTGTCATGATCCACAATGATACTCCCAATAGCGCTTCTTCAGTTGCTGTAGAACCTGGTGCTGCCAGTATAACAAGATCTTTTGATGCTAGTGGTACAGTTAATCAAGTAACTGTAGATGATGATGGCGTCACAGTAACAACTTCAGGAAACCAGAACTTCTGGTTTACGAAAGATAGAAAATTTGGTGCTAGAACAAATACTCCTGGCAATACCATAGATATATCTCAAAGTGTACTTTCTGGAACATTATGATTGAGACTATCCGTAGGAGCAGGCAATTCTGGGCAAGTTCTTGGACTAGATAATAATGGCGATGTTGTGATGGTTGGGAATGTGTGAGGATTTGGATGAGGTGGACCACAATACTGGGTGCAAAATGGCAATGATCTCTATCCTACAACACTTGGTAATAATGTATGAATATGAACCAATACTCCATCAGAAACATTTGCAGTAAGTGGAACATTCGAAAGTACATTTACCAATCCATATGGCACATTTAGTTTGATAGGTAATAATACCATCTTTGGATGAACTCCTGGAGCTGGTTCATACGTTACGAGTGGAAATGAATTTTTGTTTGCCTGAGTCGATCACGACGGGGATAAACTTAGTTCTGAATTAGCATATACCGATGGCGACATTTCTCAATTCATAAATGTTAGTCAAGCTTGACCTGGTATTTTATGGCAATCAAATACCCCATCATTACATCATAATGGATTGGGAGTAACAAGTACTGGTGTGAGATCATTTATTAGAAATACTACTATATGAGCTGCGGCATTTACATGGGAAGCTGAATCCTCTGGCGAACTCATGCGTATTACAAATAGTGGAAATGTAGGTATAGGTACCAATGATCCCACCAGCCTTCTTAATGTCAGTGGATCTTTCCTTGCACAGCACAATAAGGCAGCAATTAGTGTGTCTCCAGGATTGTATTCTGGCCTAGCCTTTTATCCCCTCCCTACCGCTTCGCTTCTTATTAATGATCCATCTGCAACAGGACTTACAACTACTACATGAATTAGTGCGCAGGTTTCTGTCTATGATACAAGGGCTATCAATCCTTCTGATCCTACAGTATGAGCATCAATAGCCACATTTATTCCAAATCCTTTTAACCACCACCAAAGAGCAG
>CAZEYI010000047.1:0-7395 GCA_964516785.1 uncultured Candidatus Peribacteria bacterium | reverse complement strand
TGATTAATATCACGCAGATCAGATCTGCTCTCTTTGCAATATCTGGATCACAGCATCTTTCTATTGATCCTGATGGAGTCTGGAATAAGATCGTCGAAAAAAATGGACCAAACACTGTATCTGTACCTACCATCACGCTGCAAGATATGTGTGCACATTATAACATACAAAAAATATCGCTACTCAAGCTTGATATAGAATGAAGTGAGTATAAGATACTCATGCACCTACCAAGTACTATGTGGTCCTGTATAGAATATATATTTCTCGAATACCATACCGACGCTACTCAAGAATATACAAATCACGAATACCTATCAAATCTCATGCGTGAACATGGATTTTCGGTGGAACACTTTCCATCAAAGTTTGACAAAAAATTAGGTTTCTTGTTAGCAAGAAACAAGAGAATGAAAAAAATGTAATATTATATCAGAGTTTCTATATATGACATAATGTGATCTCTCCCTCTATTTTTTTTGCTGGATGACGAAAGGATCTGTGGCAATGTTGGTATAAACGCCTGCAATTGTTGCTTAAGGATAGCAATATTTTTGTCGATCTCGCGCTGTGGAGCTTTATCAGTTTTGGTAATAACAATAGCAAATGGTACTTTATCTTGGTGCAATGTATGACAAAAATCTAAGTCTATCTGCTGTGGTGGTATGCTACCATCGATCAGTACAAATAACTGGCGCAATGATGTTCTCGTAGTTACATAATCTCGTGTCCTATCTATCCATTGCTGTCTATTGACGATATTTGCTTTAGCATATCCGTATCATGGGAGATCTATGAAAAGAAATTTTTCATTTACCGAAAATATATTGATGAGCTGCGTCTTCCCTGGAGTGCTCGATGACTTAGCCAATCATGCGCGCTGCGTGAGCATATTGATGAGTGTCGATTTGCCGACATTTGATCTACCGATAACAGCAAATTCTGGCAATCATGGCTCTGGCAACATAGCTATATCAGCAACGCTGGTAACAAATTTTGCTTCGTAAATATGCATAGAATAATAACACAAAATAATACATATATCTACAATGAGTATAGGGATATAAGGTAAATATCCTAGCGACAATTTACAATTTTTATCTATTGGCAAAAGACGGTAAATCCATATTATCTACTGCACTATATTAGATCTGTATCTTATCTATGAAGAGAGTAAAAATACATCTATCAGAAAATGTAAAATATTTTGGTGCGCTGGGTATATCCTGATTGTTGGCGGGATTTTTGTGATATGTCTACCACCCTATGATGTTGCGCATGCTGAGTCTCAGTGATTTTTCGGCATTGCAGACATTGGTCAGTATGTTTAATATCTTGAGTGTATTTACTGCAGGGATAGCCCTGTATATTACCCAAATTGTTGCCGAAGACGACCATCATGTCGCCAAATCCAAGCGCATATTTTGGTGATACACCAAGGATATGATCTTGTTGGGAGTTTGTTTATTTTTGATTTTTTTGGTCTGCGTACCTGTATTGCGCAGCATTTTTGATATACACAATATCCCTGCACTATTGCTTACCTGAAGCATCCTCATCATCTGATTTGCTGTGGTGGTAGCAAATGGCGTATTGCAGTGACTCAAAAAATTTATCATCATCGCCAAGATCAATAGCTATAGCGCTATAGCCAAGTTTGCTATATGAGGGCTATGAGTTTTTCTTGGTGGAGGTATCATCTGAGCGATAGGTGGTTACGTGTGACTTATGATCGTGTATCTTATATTATACTTCGTCTATACATACAAATTTTTGGATGCAAGTCAGGACGAACATCTTGTTGATCCTCGCTTGTTGCGCTCCAAAAACATCGTCAGTATGACACATTATAGTATACTATGCATCTTGCTGACAACCTTAGCAAATGTTGATATACTCGTAGCCAGACTACTTTTTCCTACTGATATCTCAGGAGCATATGCAGCTATATCTACTCTTTCCAAGTGAATGATATTCGTTTCATGACTACTCGAATCAGTGTATTTCCCTCAGCTTGTTCGTATAGGCAAACATAGCGCCAAATTACTCCTCCAAGCACTTGCCATGTATGCTGGTATATTCGCTCTAGCAATGTTGTTTATATGGAGCATTGGTATGCCAATACTTGATGTCATCAAATCATGACTGGATGTGTATGTGCAAGAATTTGCACGACTCACCGTATGGACCTTAGTGATAAGTCTTATAACCTTTGGTAGTAAAATATTGCTCTGACGACGCGTATATCGTACCAATATTTTTTTGTTTATGTTGTTGGTAGCTATATTGCTTGTGACCCAATATATCCATTTTGTATCACTCCAAGATTATATCTATTCTCTCTGCATAGTTTCTGTAGTAGGATTATTGGGTGTTGCTGCGTATGTACGATATAAACTTGATCGTACCACGAAACAAATATTGTAATTACTGTGCTGCATGTTCAGCTAGAAAATATAGTTTTTGGGCGTATGTTTTATCAGATTTGTATGTCGTATAAATCAATGCCAATAGTGTTGGTAATTGTTTGTGCTGACAGATAGTATCTGGGATATTCAATCAGGATAAAGCTGCAATAGAACTAGCGAGCACTTTGCGTAAAGCATCGACGTCACAATCCTTTTCTAATCACTGTGCCGCTATAGTAATCAGGCGATCCACATTGGCAGGAGAAATCGTAGGATTGAGTTTATTGAGTGTCGAAGCAAATAATGCTGCAAATTCGTAGGGTTTGTATCGTGATGGATTGATAGCAATGATGTCTTGCAAGCCTGAGGCAAGCATCGTATAATCGACGGTATCTGAAGCTCCTATGTCTTGTGTGAGTTCAAATCGTTGCCAATAAGAAACTATCTTGTCTTTGTATGGATTGTCAAAACGAAGGAAACTATAGATTCCAACTGCTACGATTATACACAATAGCAATAATATTTTTTTCATAAAATGTGTCCAAATAAATATACTATTATATAATTAAAGTTGTCGGTAAATACAATTGCTTTGTTCCATGATTTGCCTATATTTCACAGGTTGTTTTATTGTCATCAGGAAAGAAATGTTGGATCGAATTATGCAAAAGTTAGCAGGCAACTATAATCAAAAACAGATACAAGCCGTATTGCCTCTTGTGGCGCAAGTCAATCAATGGTTTGAACGCTATGAAACACTGAGTGATGAAGATATCAAGAACAATACACAGCTCTTTAAGCAGAGAATAGTGGCCGGAGAAAGCTTGGATGCTCTTTTGCCTGAGGCTTTTGCTAATGTCAAACAAGCTGCTAAGAGAATGTGTGGACAGACTTTTGCTACCAAAGGTGATACTGCCACATGGAACATGGTACATTATGATGAACAAATTATTGGTGGTATCGTCTTACACAAAGGTATGATATCGGAGATGAAAACTGGTGAAGGTAAAACCTTGGTAGCTACTCTCCCTGTGTATCTCAATGCGCTCGAAGGTAAAGGTGTTCATGTCGTTACAGTCAATGACTACCTTGCATCTCGTGATGCAGAATGGATGTGACATTTGTATCAATGGCTGGGACTCACTGTCTGATGCGTAACCAAACAAACATCTCTCCAAAAAAGACGCGAACAGTATGCCTGTGATATCACGTATGTCGAAAATAGTGAATTGGGATTTGATTATCTGAGAGACAATCTTGTAAGGGTTGCCGACAAAAGAAACCTTATATGGAGAAAGCTCAATTACGCTATCGTCGATGAAATTGATAGTATCTTGATCGATGAGGCGAGAACACCACTCATCATATCAGAAGCTGCTGCTGAGGCGACAGAAAAATATGTCTACTATGCACAACTCATCAAATCTCTTGTGCCATGCAAGAGCAAGAAAAAAGTATCCAAAGGATTGCTCCATGAGCTTATCCAAGAGAAAAATAAAGATGCAGACGAAGATACTGGCGATTACTATATCGATGAGAAGAGCAAAACTGCTCAACTCTCAAGTTATGGTATAGCAAAATTGGAAAAATTGTTGCAGGTAGAGAACTTGTATAGAGATATATGATATGAAGAGATCCATCATATCGAGAACTCTCTCAGAGCGCATGCTGTCTATCAAAAAGACAAAGACTATATCATCAAGGAAGGTGAGGTTTTGATCGTAGACGAACATACGGGTCGTACGATGCCTGGAAGAAGATACAGCGAAGGTTTGCATCAAGCTATCGAAGCAAAGGAAGGTGTCCAAGTGCAAAAAGAATCCAGAACTCTTGCAACTATTACCTATCAAAACTTCTTCAAGCAATATAATAAACTATCAGGTATGACTGGTACGGCATTGACTGAAGGAGAAGAATTTGCAAAGATATATGAACTTGAAGTACTCGAAATACCCACACACAAATCTACTATCAGAGTAGATAAAACAGATAGAGTTTATTTCAATCAAAATACGAAGTGGAAATTTGTGACAAATTACATCAAATTTGCTCATGATATGGGGCAGCCTATCTTGATAGGTACCTCTTCCATCTATACATCTGAACTTGTGTCTCAAATATTGACACAAAACACTATCACTCACTCTGTACTCAACGCCAAGTACCATGAAATGGAAGCACAGATTGTTTCTGGTGCAGGTAGATATAAGAGTGTTGTAGTAGCAACAAACATGGCATGACGTGGTACCGATATCAAACTCGAAGATGGACTGAATGAAAAAATAGCTACTAATTATGCTCGTTGGATCAAAGATAAGATCAAACACAATGAAGGAGTTTCTGCTGTGGTGTATTCGTGAATAGAATACGATCTCACTATACAGGCACTTATGCAAGAATGTGAACTATCTGAAGAAGATATCAATCAAGCTACAAGATCATGAATGCTTAAAAATGGGCTCAATCTTCGTATCCACATCAATACTAAGAAAAAACAAAATACTGATGCCTATGCATCTATTCTCATCAAGCCAGATACCAATCCAAAAGCCGAAACAGTCGAACAAGACCTACACTATGGATTGTTTGTATTAGGTACAGAAAAACATGATAGTAGAAGAATAGATAATCAGCTCAGATGACGTTCTGGTAGACAAGGAGATCCTGGTATCTCTATGTTTTTGGTAGCGCTTGATGACATGATCATGCGTAAGATGGGTGGTGAGAAAATCCAGTCTGTAGCAGCAATGTTGCTTGGTAAAGATGAGATAGAGAACCTTGAACTCAGACAAAAACAGTTCACAAACTCTATCGAGAGAGCACAAGTACAGATGGAATCTTCCCACTTTAGTACGAGAAAACATCTATTTGAATACGATAGTGTCATCAATACGCAGAGAGAACGCATCTATACCAAGAGAGATGCTATATTGGCAAGTGAAGCTAGTATTGAGGATCAAACTGCCTTTGTGGAAACAACAATTACAGAGATCAAAGAATATATAGCAGATGTATTGGCCAAGCAAGTTGCTGATGCGCAATCTTTGGGACAATCAGCTCAAGATCTCTTGCAGGTCGTCAGCAAGGAATTGGCTGTACGTTTTGATGAGGCAGCTATGCAGAATCTAGCAAACAAAAACTTTACAGAACTTCTTGCTCCTCTCCAGGAATATGTCGTCCAGAGCTTGGAAAAAAATATGCAAAGCTTAGATAAGACCAAGATATATGCGATATTTAAAGAAGTATATTTGCACAACCTTGATACACTCTGGATCAAGCACATCGATGAGATGCAATACTTAAGAGAAAAGGTAGGTCTCATGGGCTATGCGCAGCAGGATCCGCTCGTAGTGTATAAGCAAGAGGCATATGATAAGTTTCAAGCATTATTGTACGCATTTAAGTTTGATACAGCTGCAGCGATAGCGCGTATTGATTTTGCAAAGATCAAGGAACAAGAAAACATTCAAATCACAGCACCACAATCACAATCAGAACAACAATACTTAGATATGCTGCAAAAAGTTGCTGGCAGCGCTGAAGTAAAGCAGATGATGCAAGATATCAAGGCTGATCAAAAAAAACCAAAAATATACCAAGATGATAATGGTGTCGAGGTGTTTGAGATGCAAGATGGTGGAACGCCAGCTGTTGTCATCGATACAAACACTAAGCATAAACGTAGACCAAACGATAAGATAACTGTGAGATATCCTGATGGTAGCATCAAGGTCGATGTGAAGTATAAGAATGTCAAAGAAGATATAGAAAGTGGTAAAGCGACAGTATTGTAATCTGATATGCGTGTATTATGAGCGAGCAAAAAACTATCAAGAAAAATATTAATTATGTTATAGGTCTGTATGCAGATTCTGTTATAGATCAACAAACACATAATTTTAGCTATGATATAGCTAAGAGAATACATAGTTTCCTAGACACCAAAGCATCAAGCGATATACAAGCTATGAAAGAACGAGTTATCAACGAATCACAGACCCCTCCTACATACAAACAACATGAACCCATTGAAACATATACGCAGAAATATGAAAATCGAGCTGCAAAATTACCCGTCTATGAAGAACTTCTCAAAGTATTATGATAATAGCAAAAGCCCCGGTCAGAAACAACCGGGGCTTTTTTGGAAGATGAAGTAAGCATCTTATATGCAAATCCCTGTCATCATATACCAACAAGCTTTACTCATCTCCCAGAGGAACTTTGGGAAGTTCCAATCATTTTGTGACCTGGATTCATTCCAGATCAACAACGCAATGATTGCAAAATATGCAATCATCACACACATAATCAATGATGTTTTCATATACTGCACGTTTTTGTTGAACAAGTAGTGTATACAATATTTATATACAAACAAGTGTTTATACAAAAACCTCTCAAAAAATGTTGAGAGGCTTTTTGTATGTAATAATACTGTACTATATTATACTACTTTTTCTAAGTTAATTCTTCCTTTGTCGTCGATACCAGTCAATTTCACTTTGAATGTATCGCCAATCTTGAAGAACTTCGTCAATGGTTCTTCGTAACGTTGGCCGAGCTTGGATATGTGGAGCATACCAGATTTTTTCTTTGGTAATGCTATGAACATACCATAGTCCTCTATTCTCGTCACTGTACCGTCATACACAGCACCTACTTCCAAATCTACGGTAATCTCTTCGATCATTGCTATCGCTTTGTCGATACTCGCTTGGTCGTTGTGTGTGATGTAGCATGTGCCATCATCTTCGAAGTCTATCTTCACACCGCCTGCCATCTCAATAATCTTATTGATCGTTTCACCTCATTTTCCAATCACAGATTTCACCTTGTCCGCTGGGACTTTGATGATCTTGATCTTAGGTGCGTATTGATTTACTTGTGGTCTAGCTTCAGCTATAGTCTGCAGCATAAAGTCCATGATCTGCGCATATCCTATCATAGCTTTATCGATAGTTTCGTACACGATATCCATAGAGAT
>CAZEYI010000046.1:7013-7452 GCA_964516785.1 uncultured Candidatus Peribacteria bacterium | reverse complement strand
CTCGCTGTAGACGGTCTGGATACTATCGATAATGATACAGTCAGGATTGGTCGATTCGGCAGTGGTGAGTATATCTTCGATATGCGTCGCATGATAGAGTTCCATCTTTTCTATCCCTACTTTTTTATCCGGGTCAATTCTCTCCCATCTACTGACGATCTGGTTGGTCTGTTCTTCACCAGAAAAGTATTGTATGTTCATATCATTATTGGCCAAGAGATCTTGGAGGATTTGGAGTATGATAGTAGACTTACCTATGCCAGGCTCTCCTCAGAGGAGATAGATTCATCATTGTTTGATCCCTTGCTGCAAAACTCTTTGCAGTTCCTTACTCGATACTGTCCAGAAACGTGAACTGATTTTATTATTGTCCGCGGTGAGGACGCTTCCTTGTTTGACGCTATGTTTGGACTTACTTTCTTTACCATTTCCCCCTTCC
>CAZEYI010000046.1:0-7003 GCA_964516785.1 uncultured Candidatus Peribacteria bacterium | reverse complement strand
ATCATTCGACAAAACTTCCAAAACTATCACATTGTGGGCATTTCCCTAACTTCGTTGGACTGCCGTATCAGCAGACATTACAGATATACATTTATTTATTTACTGTATAATTAAGAGTGACCACATCAATGTTAAGGAATATTCATAGTCTGTCCATACTTACTTCAATTTTATTTGTATCAGTATTAAATTCTCCATGAGCCCCCACACTTTCACCAAAAGAGAAACATATTTTCTCTTCAGATATAGTAAAGTTTTCTATTGTTTCTCAATTTTTTTTGAGAGAGAATCCTTCAAAAGAATATTCGCGGCACTCTATTCATTGAGCATCATCTACAACATTTTTTTCATCTGATAGTATTGGAGCAATTTCGATTTTCATATTTCACTTTTTTATAATAAATTCATGTGGTCAGGTACATCCTCATTGGCTTAGTTGAAATTCTTGGGTGCTATATTTTTTATTGTACCAGGTTTCCTCGTCAAATCAACAATCAGAATCACCTCTACCAGTCTCTTTAATAAGATAGTCATCTTTACCATAAATAACTAATGGGCAAACTTCAAAACAATCTCGAGGATGTTCTAGTCCGTTTATATCAAAGTTATCTAATGCTACAGTATATCGATTAGTTCAGAAGTTATATCCAGTAAGATCTTTTTTAGTAAGCGTAAATCACAATAACGAATCATTTGAACATTTTACTTTGCCATTTACGATCTTTGCATTCGTATCCCATAATGGTATTGTATTTTGGCATCAGTCACTCTCATCACATTTAGAAATAGGTGGGAGCATACAATAAAAATCATAGGTCTCTTGCCAATCATTTAAAAGTCACATATGATACCGCTTATTGCTGTTATCAAGGCTATCGCTTATCCCAATATCGATAGAGGTATTTTCAGGTTCCTTTAAATCTCCACTATCGTTAGATACTTGCACACATTCATAACTTTGTTTAATGCTGGTGTTGGGTCATCAAAGATTGTATCTGCCTCTTCGCGTATTAGTTTCCTCCATTTTATATTCTCTTACGCTAGTAGTATTAGGATAAAATCTTTTACAGTATTCTAGTTTTCTATCTATCCATCATTCATCATTTCCAAATTCGCTATAAGTTCACGCACCAGCAATGCCATCAGGATCTGTTTCCCGCATGGATGTTTGTAGATTAATGTGCTGATTAACTTTCCCATACCAAAACATGATCCTTGGAATAGCTCAAGTTATGGTATTTTTCTGGCCAGTTTCTATATTTCAAGTTTCTACCAATACATCTTGATTCGGCACTACAAAATCCATCCACCAGCTTTTCGTAAAATACGCAGCCCCAGCAAGCACCACAGCAATGGCTAGTGCAATAAGTCGTTTTCTCATAAAAAATTGTGATAAATAAAGTCATCGAAATATTCTGTTAAAACATATGACTCTGGAGTTAAATCACAAGAAGACTCAATACTTGACAAATAAGATATTTCGAGTATAATATAAAATATATGATTTAATGCCGATATGTATCTATGGTAAATACATTCAATACGGTAAGAAAATATACATGGAATAAATGAACAAAGGCGCTTGTAATGCTAGCTATTGTTGTTTGATTGAAAAGTTATCTGCAAAAAAATGTAAATCAGGCACACCGAAATATGGATTTCGCTTGGGATATAGATGATATGCATACCAGACAACTGCTCAATTTTGTCACCGTTGCCGGAGAATTTGATAACAAAGTACAGAGAGGGATCCACGAAAAAACAGGTCTCATCATAAACAGCGATCTCCCACATACCCTAAACATATTTCTCTGGGCCAAAAATTATCCATCCATCGAATCCAAAAAAGCTGCAGTCGAAAATATAAGAAAAGAAGCAAGTTCTCCTATATTGATATATACGGATTTTGAATGATGATATGTGCACAATTTCGATGTTATTACTCCAGAAGAAGCAGCTAGATTTGGCATACCCGAGGAGATATTGGCACGAAGAGCTGAAGAAGCCAAAGCTAGTGGATGATGATTGTCCGCTCTCCCATCAGCGGAATTTATGTGAAAAAAATACAAAGAAATTTTCTATAGCAAAGACCACAAAGCCAGATTGGATTTCATCAGAGTGATGCAACAGTACGGCAAATCTATCAGAAATATCATGGAGTATATTGGCGTGGATGTAGTCTTTGGTCCAGACGTCGATATCGTTGACGATTTTGACGGTACCTGACCCAAACAAAATATCGCCGAAAACGATAGATCATTTGGAGAAAATTTCATCATTGCCCAAGACATCATCTCAGCATTTATCGATGGCTTCCAATCCCGTATTACCAATATTGTCCTGGTCCCCAAACACTTTGCAGGAGTAGGAAAATCAGAAAATCCGCATATCCAGACCGATACCAGCGATATGAATAGAAATGATGGATCAGTAGCTATATTCAAAAACATCATCAACGGCGACAATCCATTTTTAGACGACGAGTATCTCAACAAATGTATCGCCGTATCCAAAACCAACAAATCCAAATCTAGCGCCGAGTACAAAAAAATTCTTATCATCAACAGAAACTTCTTGGACTACCTTCACAGACAAAAAATAGATCTCTATGATGGTGATCATGTAGAAGCCGTGATGACTAGTCACATATCTGGAGATAAGAGAGTTTTATGATCAGAAACTCCCATCACTTTTTCGCCACATATTTTGAAAACTCTGAAGGAAAAAATCTGACAAAAGCACCCATTGGAAAATGGGCTCATATTTTCTGATGATCTCAGAATGGAATGAGCATCCGATGCTATCAAAAGTTTATGAATAGGAAACACCGAAGCCAATAAGGCATTGCTCGCATTGGGTTCTGGCCATGATGTAGTGATATACTTAGAAAATGATGGATACAACTGTATCCAAGACATTGACAACGTTCTAGATGAAGTAGCCAAACTTGTCGACCAATGAGTCGATCTCAATCATGATGGCAAAGCATATCTTACCGAAGAACAGTTGAGAGCAAAAGACAAAAAAATGATGGATCTGATGGTCAAAAGATGAAAACTTCTCAGCACATCAGACTGACATTATCAGATCAAGGATGGAACTTATTTTGATCCATCAGTCAAAAAAGTTCTCATGGATAGCTGGCTTTCCAACCAATGAGCAGTCACATGATCATCTATCGAAGATTATCAAAAAGAGTGAAATTCCATTTCACAGATCATCCAAAAAAAATGAAAAAATCTTCGAGAGTGTATCGCACACAATTTCCCAAACGCCTTGTACAAATATCTCACAGCGCATGAAAAATACGCATCAGCACTAGAGAGTTGAAAAAAACTTATTATCGTCGACAAGTCAAAATCCACTATGTTTATATACTCTCTCGATGGCAAAAAATTACTCGAACAACACAAGATATGAATAGGCAAATGAACAGACAACTTAGACTACAAACATGATAGAAAAGTATTTGGCGATGACAAAACCCCAGTAGGCAACTATATGGTCGTAGACAAAACGATGGGAGAGGATCTATACAAAGAATTTAGCAAAGATGATATCGATGACAAATGATACTACGGTTGATCCAAATGATGAATGATCAAGTTGATCGGACCATGGACGCCGTTTGTAGCTATCCATGGAGCAGTAGAGAAAAAAATCTGACCATCGTCGAGTGCTTGTGTCAGAGTCATCGACAAATGAGAACTATCCTGAAAAACAGATATCACAGAACAGAAGCTAGTAAATCATCTGGCCGAGACTATCCCTGTTGGTAGTTATGTTATTATCACAAACTAATCTTTCGCAGAAATCATTAATATTCTTCTTCCTCATCTTCTTCTCTCGCTCTCTTTTTTTGCGAGTACTCGTGGACGATTTCTCCGAGCGCTTCCATCACTATCTGCATATGTTCTTTATTGCCTCCGCTTGGTAGTATATCTTCGCCCAAGTCTTCATCCTGATGTTGGAGGAAGATATCTCTCTGCTGCAGCATAAAGGTAACTTGTCTCTTGGGATTGGATGCGTTTTCAAAAGGGAAGGTGATTTCCTGTGCGAGCTTGATCATCAAATTCCCTCTACCCCAGAACTTATCCCAAAAACTATCTTGCTGATGACTCACGGTTTCTATAGATTCTCGCCCGAAGAAGTCTGTCTTATAATCAAACAAACTATCCCAAGTCAGGAATGTAATCCCATTGTGCGATAGGACGATAGTATCCAAGTATATATTGAGAAAATCGAGTATGTATTTCACAAACATTATGATACCCAGTATACCAAATATCCACTCCAGATACGGATAGGTCACATACTGATCGACGATCGCATAACTGACAAATAACAAAAAAAGCAGCAGTATGGTTTTAATCGCTTGGATATAAAACATACTGCTGTCATGTCAGACGACATGCATGATATCGTCGGTATTGATGTACTTTCCGATAAGTTGTTTTCTGAGCATATCAATCAGATATGATGAAGACTACTTTTGGAGTGCGTCCATTCTTTTTTGCTTCTCCAAGAATTTTTCCATTCTACCTTTTGCCTTTCTTTCGACAACTCTATCTGGGTTGTAGGCTGGGTGAGACATGAAAGATGTTTCCACTCTAAGTGGACCTTCTACAGTACTATTGATGTAGAATGAATTGCCATCGATATCAGTCACCTCTACTTTTTGATAGTATGGTACTGACTTCTTTGCTTTCTTTTCTGCTGCCATTGCGAACCACTGATAAGTAAAATAACGTAACGCAAACTATACTATTTCGCTTGCAAAAAGCAAGAGATATCCGATTATTTCGTAGCTACTTCATCTGTACCAAACCATAGAGCTATCTCATTGGCTGCTTCCTCAGGTGTTTCACTGGCATGGATGAGGTTGTGGATAGATCTTTTTTCGATGTTTGCGATGAGTGGTGTATCCACAGAGAAATCTCCTCTGATAGATCCGATATCTGCCTTGTGTGGTATGGTATTACCTACGATCTTCCTACACATATCGACTGCGTTTGGTCATTCGATAACCATAGCTACGACACGATGTCCAGCAATATATTTCATCAACCACTGTACAACTTCAGTACCTATAGTATATTCATCATCAGTGCCCAAGTATTTCACAGGATCCAATTTTGCATCTGCAAAAGTTCCCAAGCTTTTCTTCCCAAGACGAGTAACCCAGTCTTTATCTTCCATAGGGTAATGATTGCGCACATCTTGTTCTGTAGGTCTCACCATCTTCAATGCTGCTACACGCAATTGTCTTTCTTCAAAACGTTTGATAATCTCTCCCAACAATCCTCTTTGTACGCCGTCAGGCTTCACCATCACAAATGTCTGTTGTTCTTTGTACTGTCTAATAATGTCCGGCATATTTCCACAGGAGGATAAAAGTATTGGCTTTTCTTATACAAAAATCTCTCGAATTTGCAAGGTAGTATTTGTCGAGATAAGCGCCAAAATTCCTAGGAAAAGAGCTTGCATTATCCTCGCCAATATGTATACACAGACACATATGCTCCTGGCATCAGGAGATTTTGTTTGCCAACGAAAAAGGCTTCGCTGGGGAATCGTCTAATGGTAGGACAACGGACTTTGACTCCGTTTGTCTAGGTTCGAATCCTAGTTCCCCAACCATATATTCGTTTGGCGTGAACAATTGGTATACTGCGGGGTAGAGAAACGGTATCTCGTCGGGCTCATAACCCGAAGGTAGGTGGTTCAATTCCATCCCCCGCAACCAAAAAATGGAATCGTATGTCACTCTGAGCAACGCGAAGAGTATAGGTGAAAAATATATCCTTCACTGCCGTTCAGGATGACAACCACATATACCAGAGTGGGGAATCGTCTAATGGTAGGACAACGGACTCTGACTCCGTTTGTCTAGGTTCGAGTCCTAGTTCCCCAATGCAATATATATACATGACATATCCACACATCTGCCGAGATGATGGAATTGGTAGACATGCTGCGCTTAGAACGCAGTGCCGTAAGGCGTGGGGGTTCGAGTCCCCCTTTCGGTAAAGTTATCATAAAAGCTTGCAAATTATTGACAAATTCATATAGTCGCGCCACTGTGCTAAAAAATCGCAAGTCCGAGGTAGCTCAGCGGTAGAGCAAGTGACTGTTAATCACTGGGTCGTGGGTTCGAGCCCCACCCTCGGAGCCATTATACGCATATTTTATCTACACCTAGGTGTCCAGATGCCAATCAAAAAATCAGCAAAAAAAGCTGCTGCAAGATCACAGAAGTTGAGAGTAAGAAACACTGTTATCGAAGATAGAATGAAAAACTCTATCAAAAATCTCACAAAGATGAAAGAGAAAGGTGAAAAAGTACCAGCACAACTCGTTAGCGATACATACAAACATATCGACAAAGCTTTGAAGATAGGTGCCTTGAAACCAAATACAGCAGCAAGACGTAAGTCAAAGATAGCAAAATTGGCAGCAAAATAGATAAAACTAGCTCTTGAGACGGGTGTCTCAACGAGCGACGAGCCAACTTAGCTCAGTGGTAGAGCAACCGCCTTGTAAGCGGTGGGTCATCGGTTCAAATCCGATAGTTGGCTGTCTTGATACAGTATGACAAATAATTATTATAGTCCGGTATATATGGCTACGGGGTCGTAGTTCAGCTGGTTAGAACGTCCCCCTGTCACGGGGAAGGTCGCGAGTTCGAATCTCGTCGATCCCGCCATTATATCTTCTACTATAATACTATTTGGTCTCATCGTCTAACGGTTAGGACAATGGACTTTCAATCCGTTAATCGGGGTTCGATTCCCCGTGGGACCAATTCAAGATGGGTGATTAGCTCAGTTGGCTAGAGCATCTGCCTTACAAGCAGAGGGTCATAGGTTCGAGTCCTATATCACCCACCATTGTATATCATTCATGCCACATATTATACTACACGCGGGTGTAACTCAATTGGCTAGAGTCACAGCCTTCCAAGCTGTTGGTTGCGAGTTCGAGTCTCGTCGCCCGCTCCATT
>CAZEYI010000045.1:0-7654 GCA_964516785.1 uncultured Candidatus Peribacteria bacterium | reverse complement strand
CAGTCAAACGAAACAATCACTTCGTTTCTTGTACTTCCAAAGGACTCGTATGTCGCACACTGCCGATCCCCACATAATTTTTATAGCTACAGACGTGGTGCACATGCCCCGACAACAAACGCAAACCAGATAAATCCAGCAATCCTGGATGTAAAGCGACATCTTTATATGAAAAAGTGGATTGTTGTCCTGGCAAACGAGTGTTGGCTATATATTGGTGAAATATAACCAAAAGTTCTGGGGTTTTTTTCCAAGTCTGTAGTACATAATTACTAAGTAATCATGACATTGCTTCATGTTTATGAGATGATTGTATCAGGGCATTTACCTCATGTTGTCGCGTAACTCAAGCATCAGACTGTTCTATAGTACGCAATGATTGAGGACTAAGCATATAAGGTAAAAATAAAATCTCCTGTCATTCTATAATACACTGCATAGGTTCTGTAATAAAATACAGTTTATTATCATGAGCGCCATGAAGCAAATCAAATGCTTTCTTTGCTTCTGCATACACAAAATTGTCAGTCAACCAATCATGATTGCCAGCCAACACATAAACTGTTTTCCCTTGCTCAAAAAGCTCTATAAAAAAGCTATACAACGCCAACGACGCTCCTCTATCATACGCAAAATGATACACATAATCTCAGACAAAGACAATATATTTTTCATCAGGATGGCTCGCTACAAAAGTACGCAACTGATCAAGTATAGCATCTTTGACACGAGTCGTAATATGGATATCTCCTATGAGTAGCATTATTTTTGCACTGTATCAGTATCTAAAAGAATACCTTTATGAAATCAGCCATGTGTTTTTCTTTTTGTATCAGCAGCGAGAGCAATCTCTGCCTCTAAAAATCAATAATGTGCAACGATAGTTGAAATCATAGTCCATTCTTGGCAAAATTCAAACCAGGACTTATCTAATGACAACATGATTTCATAGACATCCCCCAATTCTTCTAATACCGCTTCTTTACGCTGTTCTTGATGAGCAACTATAACTTCTTTAACTTCTTCTGTTATTTTAAGTACCAAATATTTTTGACGTTCATGTTCATCTTGGACATGACGATACTTCCACTCTGGTGACCAGCCAGCAAAATTTGGTTTTTCGTCTCTTACAATAATCCACTCTGACATCAACAATGACAACAAATAAACTATATATGCTTATCCCATCTATCCAATAATATCATAGCAGATATTGTGTCCTCTGCAACATTTTTCTTGAATGATGAAACAATCTCACCAGCTTGGACAGAACTATAATCTTCTTCTACGTATTCGATTTTAACTGTTTCTGGATCGACCAAAAGCCACAATCCATCAACAAATTGTTGTATCTTCGTCTGAATATCCTTCTGTTGTGAAGGTCTACCTATGACGATAGTGTGTACCTGATATCTAACCACCATATCCGCAATACTAATATAGGTCATCTTATCATTAAATATATAGCCAATTGGCAAAGGCACACGATCCTGCAAAGTCATATATGCTAGACCGATATATTTCGATCCTCGATCGATACCAAGCACAGTAGGATTTCTTCTCATAATACACACAAACAAATATAAATTACCCTATCACAGGTTCTATCATATATTCTGGAACTGCTACATCTACTGATTGTAAGGCCATGCTCGTAAAAGGAATATGGTGTTTTTGGCCAGCAAAAGACAATACCAGCTCATCTCACTGCACACCCAAAGCAATTTTTCTATCAGCCAACACATCAAAGTACCTATCAGATACTTGGTCTACAAAATAATCTCCTGCAGGTATATAATCAATACCAACCACCACATAGCTCTTCTGAACAAAATCATAAAGCCAAAAGTTCTTGGTCTGTCCTATGTAGATAATCCCTTGTGGCGGCAAAAAGTTTTTTGCTACCAACAAAGCATACAGCGATATCTTATCGATAGTAAACAAAGAGTTTTTACCAGATACCAGACGACGAGCAAGATTAATAATCAATCCTGCTACCCTCAAATTCGTAAAACTTCCTGGCCCAGATACAAACAAAACATCCTGCCCTTCTGACAAAGGCAAAAAAGCACTCGACAAATCATATTCAACACGATCACGAGCTATCAAAACCTCTGTATCAGCAGAAATGAGATGTACATTATCACTACAAGGCTGGACGATAAGCATAATACAATAGGTATAAAGCCATGTTTTACACAACACACACAATACATATTTTTCACGATTTTGCAAGTACTAAAGACCCCAAAAACACCTGCCTTTTGCACTATATACATAGAAGGGATACAATAGATATACTTTATGAATTCTCATAACCATGAGACACAAAATACGACAACACCTAGGTATGGCACTCATCATAACAGTAGGTATCGGCATGATAAGCCACTTTTTGTGATTTGATGCGATATACGCAGGAGGACAGACAGATCTCCTCCAGGACCTCCAAAACAAACTCAATACAGCAAATATCATCATGAACGTAATATATATACTACTACGACCAGGACTGATACTAGCAGGTATGGCATTGGATAACAATATGGTCTATGGTACCTTTTTCAAACTCGATGCCCCTCTATGGGTCATATGGAATATTATCAAAAATTTCGCCAATTTCACACTATGATTTATGGTGCTAGTAGAGGTCATTAAGATGGTATTCAGCTTTGATGATCACGCTATGGAAAAAGTCACCGGTGTTATCAAACACTGTATCATAGCAGGTATCGGTATCCAAGCCAGCTGGTTTTTACTAGCTGCAACTATTGATCTATCGACAGTGGCAACATACGGTATAGGATGACTTCCTCTAAGTGTTCTCTGAACCAGCCAAGATGCAACTATCAAATGTCTGGCCGACAAGAAGATACTCGGAGTATCGAGTACCATGGACTTTACAAATAGTTCGCAAAACGGCGTAGCAAACCAAGGATTTACATACTACTACTACATCGATGCCCAAGGCGGCAGAAAAAATTACTCTCCATGCGAACTCAAGGATAATTATGTCATAGGAAGACAATATGGATGACCGGCAACACAATGACCATACCGAGAAACAGGAGATGTATTTACAGAAGATAATTACTGTATATTGGGCGCTAGTAAAGTAGTCCGTTTCAAAAATGAAATAGCAGACTATGGAATCAGTTACTGAGGGACTCAATTTCAAAACTTACTTACTATAGATAATGCAAATGAATATAGTGTAAATTTACAAAATGCAAAAGGAGCCATTAATGGAACGGGTAATCCAACACGAGCAACATTACAAACAGAACAAGCAGTATTTGATATAAATAGTGGAGCATCTCTTGATATAAGTGATGGTTATGGGATAGCTCATCTGTATGATATCCCAGCTAATACGGCATGATGGGAAACATTCAACGATACAGGAGTACTAACAATGAAAAACCTCCTAGACTCTACCAAAGGTATGATGTGACCACTCATCACACTATACTCATCTATCCTCAATTTTGCACAATTTAATATTCAAACCAGTAATGGAGACGATCGAGCGCTTGTTATAGAAGCTATCATCAAAACATTATTGGCGCTGGCTCTCTTTTTGCCAATACTGCTGACCGCACTTGTCATGTTTGTGAGAGTGTGAATTTTGTGGGCAGTGATAGCACTGTCTCCATTCTTTGTACTCAAGCGATCCTTCCACGACTCTATAGGAGAGGCATTACATGAAGTTCCATTGCTCAAATATGAAATAGGAGATCTTCTAAAAATAATTTTTGCTCCTGTTGTGATAGTCTTTGCAGTCAGTCTATGTATTATTTTCATGTCATTGCTAACAAATTGATTTAGCAATCGTGGAAATGGAACCGTATGTGCACCCAACACCAAAGAAATGTATAGAACCACATTTGATGTCGACGAATACATATATGCTACGGGACAGACTCTGAAGGTTGGCAATCTCTTTGAGATATCCAATCAAGCATTTGGTAACAGCACAGGAGGTGACGCCAGAGACTATATAGGATGGATATTAGTCAATCTATTTGGGATCTGAGTCGTATGGATGATACTTATGGCTGCACTATCATTCTCCAAAGATTTGTGAGATGTGGTGGGAGTCAAGAAAATTGGAGATTGGGCTACCAATACGGTATGATCTATACCATTTATACCAGTACCTGTCCAAACAGGAGATGGGATGGATGTATGACTTGTATGAGCCAATAAGTTCAAGAGTATAAGTACAGGTGCACTTGATAAGAAAGTACAAGGTATGCAGCTCGACTCACAAGTTGCCAAATGATTTGATGAATGGGCAACAGGAAACAAAGCTGATAATGGCACTACTGGAGGCAGTACAACAACCACAACTCCTGCAGCCGTTACAAATACTACACTCACCACAAACAATATCACTGATATAGATGATGCTATCAGTAATGGAACCCCTATATCACAAATAAGAGATAATATACTCAAGAAAAATTCCAAGGCCACAGTGGCTGATATAGATACACATATCGCAGAAAGCATAGCAAAATTAGCGGCAGATGGCACCAAAACTTTAACAGATAAATCGAGTGTTAATAAGACTATCGAAAACTTCAAAACCGCTTCCAAAACTATGACAACAGCACAGATAAAGACTATATTTGACGACCCAGATAGTAAGTTAAAATATGTATTAGCACCAAAACTTGAGTTAGGAAAATCACAAAATATCAAGTTTAACGACAAAGCTTGGGGAACATTCACTAGAAAAGAAGATGGCGAGATAAGTCTCACTGATGTCAAAGAAGATGTATCCGCAGCCGACCAAGCCTCATATATTGAAATAGATAAAGACATAACACGAAAGACAGTAGAAGACTTCCTCAAAGACCTCGAAGAACAAATCAACAAAAACACAAGCCATAAAACAAATCTAGAAAAAATTAAATCATTCTATCCAACCACATAACCATGCTAAAAAACATCCTTACCCAGAGTAATATCAAAAAAATCCTCACACGATGACTTGTGATGGTTTTGGGTATGGCATGGACTTTTGCTGATGGACAAGATCCTGAGCTTCTAAAAAAAGCAGCATTTATGCACAATATCATAGTATTCCTATCTTGGATATGGGTACTCTTGTCTATGCTCGCAGGTAAATTGATGACCAATGGCCTGCTCTATGGTGGAGCCTTTGGACTTGATGTCTATCTATGGACGATCTGGAACGCTATGAAAAACATAGCAAACTTCGCGCTTTGATTTATATTCCTCATTGTTGTTATCAAAGAAGTATTCGCACTCAATATCCCAGACTCCCTAGCAGATATAGCAGAGAAACTGAAGTGGTTTTTTATAGGTGGGATACTCATACAAACCAGTTGGTTTATGTTATTAGCAATGATATCATTAAGCACCATCGTATCTACCGCCGTAGCAGCGCTGCCATCCATGGTTATACAATCCGACAGCGCTCGATGATGAAAAATTATCAATGCCGTCAATAGTAAGGGCGCTCTAAAAGGCTCTACCTACACTATCAAAAACAGCAATACCTGATCACCCAGAAATCTTACCCTCCAATATACTACGGGAAACACAGTCATTAGTGACCAAGAGACACTTGATTTCCTGATGCCACGTTATGATAACCTCTGAGGATCTCTATATTTCATGGGATTATCGGTTGTAGGATTTCAAGATTATACAAGTTTCAATCCCACCACCAGCGAAGATCTGAAGACCATGATCACCTGATTCGTTATCAAACTAATAGTGACACTATGATATGCAATCATACTTATCATGCTTATTTTGCTCAATATCTCACGTATAGTAAAGATATGGATATTTATAGCGCTGATGCCACTCAACATAGCTCTCTGGGTATTAAAACATGAAAAAGTATCGATACTTGGAGAAGATGCAATGTCTGTAGGTGGTTATGTGGGTAAGTTCAACCGAGGCAATCTTGTACAAATGGTATTGCAGCCAACAATTATTACAGGAGTCTTGTGATTATCGATGATTATGCTGACAGCTTTCTGGTCTGTATTAGGCAGTACAAACAACGTAGATACAAACGCTATAAATGCTGCATACAATGTAAATATCACGAATACTACAAACAGTTCACAGTTTACATCAGAGAGTGTAGATGTGCATATGATAGGCAATCTATTAGATGGAACAATAAGCCAAGCAGGTTGATTGTTCCAGAGTCTTATACTCATAGCACTTACATTCGGTTTGATGGCTTTGATACTCTATATATCAGCAGCAGTAACCAAAGAAGAATGGTTGAAAAAATTGACTATGTCAGCTGCTAAATTGACTGCAAGTATTCCATTCCTTCCTATCACAAAGAAGGTGGGAGATTTGGCAGGAGGTTTGGACAAAGCATCTGGCGGCAAGCTATGAGAAGCCTATCGTAACTTCGGAAGTTGATTGCAACTTGACAAAGAAGGAGCAAGTGGCTTTGCGAAGTGGGCGGGAGTACCTGATCCAAGCAAGACTAGGAGTCTAAAATATCAAGCCGAATCGGCTAAGAGCTTCACAGCATTACAATCCGCAACACAAAAACGATACAATGAAGATAATACATTCCAAGATATATATAGCAGTGCTGCATGGAAAGATAATTTTGTAAATTTATATAATAAGGAATGATTAAAAATATTTGGTAATGATCCTCTTTCAAAAGATAATTTAGAAGACATTATGAAACAAGGCCGCAATGATACAAAGAAACAAAAATTGAGAACATTGTTATTTGATAATGTAGAAAGGAGAGAAAATGAAAAATGAAAAAAAGAAACGATCAAATGATTTGATGACTATGTGGCAGAACCAACTCCTCCAAAAGATCAAGCAGCAACCACTCCTCCTAAAAAATAAACAATTTTTCGGTCGATCAATTGCATGAAAACATGAATCCAATAATACAAAAAAATACACAGCAAAAGCATTCGACCGATTATAGGGAGAATGCTTCGTATACTTATATGAATACTATCCAAATGTAATGCTTGATCGACGAGGCGTTTTTGCTTACTTTTGTCGCTGGCAGACAAAAGTAAGTCTGCCGAAGGTAATAAATCACATCCATTGAAAAACGCAGACAAATCGATACTATACATAGCACTGTTTAATCCACAATAATGCTATGCAACACAAAACATCATACAAACTCCTCACCTTCTATAAATTTGTCGATATCAAAAATCCTGAAAAAGAGGTAGCAGATCATCTCCAATTTTGTGCTGATATTGGCATGAAAGGGAGAATATATATCGGAGAAGAAGGCATCAGTGCTACCGTATCATGTAACATAGGCCAAGAGCAAGCATATCGCGCATTTCTCGAAAGCAATCCATACTTCCAAAACATAGCAGATATTGACGTCAAATCATCCAAAGTCAAGGCCCATGCATTTGACAAAATGATAGTGAGATATCGCGCCGAGATTGTCGCCTTGGGTGTCCATGTTACACAGAAAGAAGTAGAACAAGCATACAAAAAAATATCAGTCGATGAATTCAAAACCATCGTGGATACACAGGATCCAAATTATGCGATCTTGGACATGAGAAATACCTACGAATACAAGCTCGGACATTTCAAGAACGCCATACCTTCAGGGACCAATAACTTCAGAGAAGTACAAGATCTCACGCAA
>CAZEYI010000044.1:0-7698 GCA_964516785.1 uncultured Candidatus Peribacteria bacterium | reverse complement strand
CCTTGAAAGAGGGATTTTTTTGCATACTATTGACATTTCACTAATCACAAACAAAAATGCAAAGCAAATCCAACACAGTGAGAGTAATGGTCATAGGTGCCACAACTCTTGAAAACAACAACAATTTCCCTGTAAGTGCAAGGCACAACGGAGAAGTTACACCTATTACAGCAAAACTTTTAATCCCCACCAATGCTCAGGGAGTAAAAGCAAAAGTAAATAAGAAGAAGAAAGAGCAGAAACCAATTGATTTGTTGGTAGTTGAAACCGGCACCAAAGGCGACCATTTGACTCTTGCCCGGACCAACAATCCAAATGCCAAAGTTGTCAACTTTGAAGGCACTTTGACACAGGACAAGTTGCACGGGATTATCAAAGCCCATGCAGAAGCACACATACTGCCGCAGGCAGTAGAAAAGCCACAGTTGGCAGAAGCCTAATCCGCTTCCAGCTAGCTAAAATGAGACGGTTCCGTGTTTCCACGGAGCCGTTTTATGTTAAAGCAAAAATTTTAGCAACAAAAAAAGCCCCGCGTTTCTGTGCGGGGCTTTTATAGAATTATGTGATATTAATGTTTCGTTTCAAGATCTTCTATAATTTCTTCTACAGATTTACCCGTCATTTTCCTTATCTCCTTTATTTCTTCTATGCCGAGTCATTTTAATACATCAGAGACTGATTTGTTTGTTCTATGAGCAACTGTCTCTAAGGTTTCCAAAGTTTGCATCCATTTACGATTTGCTGCATTTTCACCAGGTATTATTTCGGGTTGAAATGTAGATCCTGCACCAGATCATAGCGCAGTAAACTTATAGGGTTCTTGACCCATCTTAACTGTATTGTCTTCCCTTCCAATATTGTAACCATCACGACTACCCATTTATATTATCATTTATAATATAAAATAACAACTGGAGTATATATCAAATTTTTTAAAAGTCAATAGAAGTTGGTTTTACTTCTTACTGGCTTCCATCAGCATCGCTTGGTTTTCCACTATCATCTTATCGATGATATCCTGGATGTCACCTGCCATGATGGCTGGGATATTGGACCATGATTCTTTCACACGATGGTCAGTCACTCTGTCCTGTGGGAAGTTGTAGGTCCTGATCTTTTCTGACCTGTCTCCACTACCGATCTGGTTTCCTCTGAGCTCTTTCTCCGTAGCCATTTTCTTGTCCAATTCAATCTGGAAGAGTCTAGCTTTCAATACTGCCCATGCTTTTTCTTTATTTTGTAATTGTGACTTACTGTCTGCAATCAGAACGATCAGTCCTGATGGGATATGTCTAAGTCTGACTCCTGTTTGGTTCTTGTTCGCATTCTGTCAACCAGAAGAGGAGGCAGCCATTGTATCCATCTCGACATCCTTAGGATCTAAGTGGATATCCACATCTTCAGCTTCCGGCATGACGGCCACTGTTACCGTTGATGTATGCACTCTGCCGTTAGCTTCTGTATCAGGTATTCTTTGTACTCTATGTACTCCACTTTCAAATTTCATCACTGAGTAGACGCTTTCACCTGATATCTTGACCATTGCAAATTTCAAGCCTCCAACATCATTCATAGATTCTTCTACGATTTCAGATTTCCAGCCTTTTTTTTGCGCATACGCCAAGTACATCCTCAGTAATTCTGCAGCAAAAAGTCATGCTTCATCACCACCTGCTGCTGGTCTGATTTCCAAGAAGATGTTTTTGTCATCGTTGGGATCCTTGGGCAAGAGTTCTACGGTGATAGCCTTTTCGATTTCAGGGATCTTTTGCTCGGCTGCATATTTTTCCTCCAGAGCCATCTGGACCATCTCAGCGTCTTCATTTGCAGCGATGAGTTCTTTGGATTCTTCTAGTTGCTTGGTATATTTCTTATATTCTTGTATCAGGTCAAAGAGTTTTTGCCCTTTGCTGAGCTCTCTATTGAGTTGGATGACTTTTTTGTTATCAGCCAAAGTTGCAGGCTGCATGAGCTGTTCCCTGGTTTCCAAATATTTTTTCTCGATCGAGAGGAGCGTATCCAACATATGCTAATAGACCAGATGACTTAAAAGTGTATAGATGACCGTAAATATCGTGCTACTGACACCAGATATAAAGTGTCCTATCAATCCTGTGCCTGGTAAGAGTATAAGTACCAGAAATATGATAGCAATATATTGTGCATATTGTTCAAACAACCTCGCCACACTTGGAGCAAACATTTTGACTAATCTAAAGCCATCCAGTGGAGGAATAGGAATCATATTAAACACCGCCAATGCGACATTGATATATCAGAAGCTGATCCAAAACTGTGTCACCATATCGTGACTCTGCGCAAAGATGTCGGTCAGTGAGTATCCTACTATTCTGCTATAGATGAGCAATACCAATATACCTATGATGGTGAGCAATATATTGGTCGCTGGCCCAGCCAGAGCGACTAGTAATTCTCCTTGTTTCGGATTTTTGTAATAGTGTGGATTGATCTGCACCGGTTTCCCCCAACCAAAACCTATGATAAATATTAGAAGGAATCATATTGGGTCTAAGTGTGCGAGAGGATTTGGCGTCAGTCTTCATTGCAATTTTGGCGTCGGATCACCAAGACGAAAAGATGTCCAGGCATGAGCATATTCGTGCAAGCCTATCGATACAGCCAATATAATACTGAGTGATATGATATGGAAGATATCCATAAGACCTATGATTGGTGTATTAAAATCCTTCTTCTAGCAGAGAGCCAGTTGCTACAGCACCTGTTTCTTGATCACTAGTAGTATGCATTTTGCTCCATACAGTATTCCACACAAAATCTAGGAATCAAGCAGTACCACCAGTCTTCTGGATATCTATACGGACTCCATTGGTCAAAACAAGATGTTTGTATATCAAGTCTCTCCAGTTGTGTTCATATATCTTACCAGAAAAGTATGGTTGCATTCTATCATAGATATACTGTCTGAGCTGGAGTTTTTTGATTTCCTTTCCGAGGATGATAAACGGCACATCTCTGGTGTAGAGTCATTGGAGTTGATTGCGTACAGCACTATTTGATGTGCTACTTTGTATATACTGGTCAAAGAGCGATGTGAACTGAGGGTTGGTGTATTGAGATGGATTGATTTGCGGTTCTGAGGATCTGAGGATGGGGCTGATATCCTTCTTGAGACCTTTGGATATATTCATGAGAGCTATATCGTATTCATTAGTGAGGAGTTTGCCTTCCAACTCACTAGCTGTATCATATCAGACAAAGACAAACTGTCAGAGGACTCACGCTTCGAGCATGATTTGCTTGATCTGCAAGACCACGAAATTACTGATAGGATTTTTTTGATACACAAGCGTAATAGTATTATCAGATTTGGTTGTGGTATTGCTCAATGCATCGGTATCAACCACATAGTAGGTGATAGATCAGATATTGATATTTTTACTGTCCTTGTTCTTGGTATATATGACTATAGTATTTGCTCCAGAAGCAAAAGAGCTAGCGCTGAGTTTGTGTCGTCACTCCTTTTTCTCTTTGGAGAAAGTTTTGAACTTTCCGATATCCTTATTATTGATCTGCAATCAGAGGTTATCATAGTCTCCTTGTGTTATCGCTTGGAGCGTAATATCTTTCTTCCCATCAGTATAAAACGAATATTTCCTTACTTTTTCGAGAAACTGTACCATATTGCCTGACAATGGTTTGACGCCACTATCTTCCAAGTCTTTGATAGTGAGAGACGAGTCTCCTCCTATACGTTGGAGGAAGGATCCCACATCTGATCCTGTAGAAGCAAATTTATCAAAAATCCATTGATCTTTTGCTATATAGTCAGCCACAAGAGGAGAGTAAAATTGCCCCTGGATGAGCCCAGCCAGAGCCCTTCTTGATCTCACGCCCAACTTTTCAGATTTGGTATTGAAGAAAAGCGTGACGTAGTTATTTGATATGACGTCCTTGGTCACATAACCAGACAGTTTCCCATGACCCACATACGCATCGATAATACTTGCGCTCGGATTAGGTGTATTTGCGACAAATTGTTCGTATGATTCTAGGTTTTTGATCTGATAAAATCATACATTGGTATCAACACAATTTTTGAGATCAAAGATAAGACTATAATCATCAGTATCTTGCCCTTTGATGGCTGCACAATTTGTATAGACAGGATTGCTCGCAAAACTATCAGTATAGTAAGAAAAGTCACTATTTGCTAAGATATGCTTGGGCAATATAAACTGAGCAAAAAACAATCCATTATCGACAGATTTTTTTGCAAAGCTTACCTTCAAACTATTATTTGGTGCCTTTTCGATTGTCACATCTTTGTATGCAGCTAAGTTGGTAAGTTGCCACATATTTTCCTTGATGATATCGTTGTATGTGAAGTATATATCGTCGATAGTAACAGGAGTACCATCAGATCGGATATATCCATCCTGTAGTTTGACTGTATAGCTCTGATTGTCTTTGGTGTTTACCACACACAAGTTATTGGAGAAGCTTGTCTGTCCTTCAGTAGAGGTAAATTGCATACATGCATCAAACAACATGCCTTGATAGAAATAGTTTTCCTGAGAATTACCAATATACGGCAAAAATGCAGTAGATCAGAAGATTCATTCGACAAAAGTACCTCATTTACTTACCTCAGAGCTTGCGGTAGATAGGAAATAGTGATATGCAACAACGCCAGTTACAAACAACCAAAAACAAACAATGCACCAAAAAATATATCGAATATAGTGTCTTCGATGACCATGAAGCCGAGAAATCATGATGAGCCTACGCGGCAAAAGGTAAAAACAATGCTATGACGATAAATATAATCCCACTAATAAGAGCTGATTTTTTAAACGTAGCTTCTAGACTTTTTCTGCTACCATATTCTCCAGCATTGGCCATCCCGCCCAATCCCAATCCAAGACCACCTTTTGGTGATGTAAGGAGGATACTTCCGGCAGCAATAAGACCTGATATAACCAAAGCGACAATAAGCACGATGCGAAGCATGAGTTCAACAAAAAAATAAACATGTATCCCCGAGGATAGAGATTTGCCATCCAAATGCAAATTATACTGATGTGCCCAGCGGATTTGCTATGCTTTACGCTAGCTCTAATTAAACAACAAGAAATTGGTAATTACATATCCCGTACCGATAACCACAAGTCCAAGGAAAGCATATCATATAGTGCCTTTGATCTTACTGAGAGCTTCTTCATCATCTGGTTGGGTCAAGAGCATATAGCTCTGTATAATAATAAGTACCAGTATCATAAATGCTGCCAATCCAAGTACTCGATTGATGATAGTATAGAGGATAGGAAGATTGTTGGTCAGTACACCCGTTCACAATTCACCTAAGTTTTGGGCGTTCTGGTTCATGACATCATCCTTTTTGCCATAGACAAATTCTACCAATTGTTTTGCCATGAGTATGATAAGTATCGATGCAGTATTCCACACGATGATAGTAATAGATTGATCTTTTATTTCCTCAGAAGGGGAAAGGACAAATTTGAAGACACGAGTCAGGAGCATGATAAACATGATGCCGATCACCAGATAGATAGCCATTTTCAAGAAAGGAAAGACGATGCTGTCGTATACTATCTGTACTGCATTGACACCACTAAAGGTATTGAGATCACCACTAGCAAATATGCCATCAAAGACGACATTGGTTATATAGTTTGCACTCATCATGATGATAATTCCTACAGTTCCCCATATGATATAGTTCATACCGGTTTTCATCTCTTCGTCTCCGTCAGCAAACATAAGTTTATAAAAACCTAGAATTGCGATGATGACTCCTGATATGATAATCAGTGGCACCACTATCCCCAAGGCTTTATCGATAATAAATCTAAATATCCCCATTGGACCTATCTGCAATTGAGCAACATCGAGATTGCTTTGTATAGGTTCTATCGATCTATCCAATGCTGTGTCAAATCTGCCTTGCGCCATCTGCTCGACAGTAAATGTGACCGTAGCACTATTGTTTGACGAATCAGATTCCGCAAAAGTAACGCCACCTGGATTGACCGTACAGGTGACAGTCTTGGCTCCTACCGTTTGTGTGGTCTCGTTATCCAATCCCATATTCGCAAAGGCACGGATCCCATTGCCAGCAATAAAGAGTGAGGTGAGAGGATTTGAGTTAAACACCTGACTATTATTATATACACATGTTACAAAACCAGGAGCCACAGGATTGCTTCCGTTATTGACATCATCCGTACCTATATTTTCAACCACAACAGTGATGATAGGCGTGGAGAATTGTCCTATCGTATCATCATTGTTTTTCATAGATATGCTCTGTATCGTCAGATCTATAGCAGCAAAAGCATACTGTCAGAAAAGAACAGTCATACAGGTAAGTACGATTCCTATACGTTTCAGTTTCATCATTTTGTGGGTCTTATAAAGTGATACAATGCATTGATTATATTTTTTTTATTTGCAGCTATCCAGACACCCGCATCCACAATTTCTTTGGCTAGAGGGATATGAGGGATATGTTTCCAAAAATATGCCATCACAACATATCTTCCTACAAGCAAAATTCATACGATTATACCCAATCCTAGTCATCCATTATGTACTGTCCCATAGATAATGAGAGCCCCAAGCATAGTAGCAATAAGCCGTTCGGTCCACATGATGTGCTGTTTTTGCTGTTCGATAGACACTAACTTCATATATTGCTCTTTGTATTTTTCTACAAGTTCGCCATATGTTTCTTGAACCGTATTTTTATTAAGCAGTGCATATACTCTGTGGATAGCAGCAAGTAGATATGATCGTATTTCTTCAGGATTGACGCGAAATAGTTTTTGCAATTCCTGTCTCATATCTACAGAAAAATAATCCATGCCATAAGTGAGTGTCGCCAACCTCAATACCATCATGATAAATATAAAGCTACTCAACAAAGGGCTAGCAAATACAACGCTAATAAAGGCAAAAGCACTCCACCACAAGATTGATTCTTTTGCCCGCCAAAAAGGTGTATCAAATGTATGGAGCTTATATCGCAAGTATATATTGTACAATGGAGCAAAAGCTGGCACTATCGTAGAACCCTGTTCCTGGACTCTCTGTGGATGGATCTGGTGCGTTGATCCAAATTGCAGTATATGAAAATCTGCTACCACACCTATCGTCCCTGCAACCAACAATATAAACAAGACAAAAATACAAAAGGTATGTGCCCAATACAACAATTCTATAGGTGAGAAATAATAGGCTACCGTTCCTACTATGCTAAGCAAGAGCATAATGATAGTAAGATACCCATAGCGGACATATCCCTGAACAAACAATATATCTTCCTCGTTGAGTTCCAATGTTGGTGACTTGAGAATATTTTGTACCAATGGCGCAAAAAACATAACTGCCGATAGCCCCAATTGTATTTTATTGCTCATACCGTGTGATGCACTCATGGGCACTGAAGACATATAAAATTATTTTACATCCGTAGTTATAAACTTTTTTTCTGAAGCAGAGGCCAATATTTTGACTCAGACATGTTGTGTTCCTGCAAAGATAAGTCATTCTCAGACTCCACACGCGACCAATCTTTGCTGTTCGGTAGCAGAGAGCCCCAAAAGTTGATTCAATGATTTTATCGACGTGGTAGATTGTTTGAGCAACACCTGCAATGCTGAGTTGGATATAATTGGTTTACCATATTTACTTCTT
>CAZEYI010000043.1:0-7700 GCA_964516785.1 uncultured Candidatus Peribacteria bacterium | reverse complement strand
TAGATCAACATACCCTACTCATCGCATGCTCCTATTCGGGTACTACCGAAGAAACACTCGCCGTTACCAAACAAGCAGCAGATAGAGGAGCCAAGATAGTATGCATCTCATCAGGTGGTACACTCGGCGAACGAGCTACACAACACGCACGAGATTGGATCCAGATACCATGAGGCATGCCACCGAGAGCCTGTATCGGATACTCACTCGTCCAACAACTCGTGATCTGTAATTTCTTTGGAGTATTTGCCAATGACCGAGCCACAGATATCGCCTCAGCTATCCAACTATTACAAGATAGCACACAATCACTCCAACAACAAGCCACAGAACTAGCAGAGCAAATATATGATAAACACATCATCATCTACGCAGCCAGCGACAAGGAATGACTTATAGTTCGTATCAGACAACAACTCAACGAAAACAGTAAAGTACTCTGTCATCATCACGTCGTCCCAGAGATGAATCACAACGAACTCGTCGGTCGAGGAGGCGGCACAGACCATCACGCAGTATTATGGATACACACACAAAACGATAACGAAAGATCGAGCTATCGTATGCAACTCAATCAAGAAGTAATAAGCAAATACACTCCTCACCAGTACCATCTCACCGCACAAGGAGACAATCATCGAGCCCAGTTATTCTACATCATCCACCTTACTGATTTGCTTAGCATTGCCATAGCAGAACAGAAATGAGTCGATCCTATCGACATCCAAGTCATCAACCAACTCAAAAACGCTTTAGCTCAAAAACAATAATATGAAATCTTACAAGTATTTTACCCTCATCGCAGGACTATTTATCACTGTACTCCTGACATCAAATATCACATCTACCAAGATCATCGATCTTAGTATTGGACGATTGCCTATCATCTTCGATGGAGGGACTCTCTTATTTCCACTAAGCTATATATTTGGAGATATCCTCACAGAAGTATATGGATACAAAAATTCCAGAAAAATAATCTGGCTAGGTTTCTGAGCAGCAGCCTTGATGTCTCTGTGTATCTACTTCGTAGGAGCTCTGCCAGCAGCAAGCGATCGACCATTCCAGCAAGATTATATGAACATCTTATGATACACCCCAAGAATTATCATTGCAAGTTTGATCGCATATCGAGCAGGGGAGTTTAGTAACTCATTTATCCTCGCCAAGATGAAAATCTGGACCAAGGGAAGCAAATTCCGAACCAGAGCACTGGGTTCTACTATCGTAGGACAAGCTATTGATACAACGCTCTTCACAGTAATAGCATTCTACGGTTTCTTACCAAATGCCGTTCTTCTATCTATCTGGATCAGCAACTACATCTTCAAGATCCTCATCGAAGTAGTACTCTTACCACTCACATACAAAGTCACAGCATTCTTGAAAAAAGCTGAAAACGAAGACTACTTTGATACCAAGACTAACTTCAATCCATTCATGGTACAATAATGATCCATACCACAGCACTAGCCCAAGAGTGTTACAAACTCATGAGACAAATCCCCAAGGGTAAGGTAACCACCTACAAGATCCTTGCAGAGAAATGCAAGACCTGACCGCGTGTCATTGGTCGTATCTGCTGAGCAAATCCTGATGTCCCAGCGACACCATGTCATCGCGTCGTCCGTAGTGACGGCAAAGTCGACGGCTATGCCTATGGTACAGACAAAAAAATCGAACTGCTGAGATCTGAAGGAATACAGATAGACGATAAAAACCGCATACTTAAGCTAGAAAATTGTCTATATAGATTTTAAATTATGCCAAATTACTTGACTTTTATAAAAAAATATATATAATGAAGTATATTTAATTTTTCATATACGCATATGAAAAAAGCATTACTATTGGCAGCTTGATTAGCCCTCTCAGGATTAAATAGTTCAGCACAAACATCACAAAAGTTAGAAGATGTTAGAAAGCATATATATGGGGCTATAGAAGATAGTATCAGCAAAAAAGAAATAGGTGAAATAATTGATAGATTAGATAGTTTGAATATAAAAGAGGATAATACCAAAGAAGGAGGATCACTATTTTGAGATAGTGGTTACGATATGGTAACATTTGATGGAAAACGACACAATCATAATAACAAAATAAGATGGTCTCAATGAGAAGAAGATAATGTATGATTCGATGAAAAAAGTAATGATAGTATAACATATAAGCAAAACTGAGATGATATAATAATACATTTCGAGAAACGAGGAAGATACAAACTAACAGTAGTATTGGGCACAGACGGCAAAGTTAACTTTACAGTAATAAATACAGCGCTCGGTGGTAATGGATACAAAAAAATCGATAATCAACCTATGCCAGAGGAATTACAAAGGAAATTCTATAATGATATGATAAAACTATTTAACAGTGTGAGATAACAAAAAAGACAGCTAACCAGCTGTCTTTTTCTATAATTGAGAATAATATATTACATCATACAATAACTTTCATAACACGCATCGAGCAATGTATTTTGCCCTATGAGTGATTGCTTGGCAGCAGCCAATAATTCTTCATGCTTTTCTACTGGCATTGCATCCAGCATATTTCTCCATACAGCAGCATGTCTGATGTCTGCTTCCGTGTGCAATACAAAATAATCCGTTGCATCAGCACTCGTCATATCGTAGAACTTTGCAAGACCATCAAGCTTGCTCTGACTCACTACCGGTATTTCTTTTTCAAAAGCATACATTACTGCAGTAGCAGAGGATTGATCTACACAGGCATCGAGCATCATATTGACCGCCGCTTGTGTCTTATCAAGTCCTGTATAGTTCATCAAGCTACTTGTATCGACGTTCAATGAATGTGCAAACTTTTCCCAGAACCCGATATGTTCTTGTTCTTCCAAATGTACACCCGCAACTTCTTCGTGATATGCTGGGTCACAACCATCAGCAGCCTTGCTTACCAATGCAGGTACAGCTTTCACGAGTTGGTAGTATTCCTTACTATATCCAGCAAGCACTTCCTTGGTCAATGTACCAGCAGACCATGACTGATAGAATGGATGTTTGAGGAGACTATATTCTTCGATCAATAGATCAATTTTTTGTGATAGTGTCTGCATCTGATACATCATAACAAAATAAATATTTCTTAATTCAAACCAGGCATTCCACCACCACCCATCATATTGGCCATATCAGATGGATCAAAACCAAGAATCTCCTTAGTCTTTTCTTGTACTACTTCTTGTGCTTTATTTTGTGCTTTCGTGATAGCAACCATAAGCAATTTTTGCAACTCTTTTTTTTCTTTTGGATCCAACAACGTATCGTCATTGATCTGCAAATCTTGTATCTTCATCTCACCATTGATATCTATCAATATACGAGGTTGTCTTTCACCATTCTGTTCAAATTCGCCTTCCTTTGCTCTGATTACAAGATTCTTCAAAGCCTTTTGCAAAGTCTTGTATTTGTCATACAATTTTTTCATTTCTCCAATTTTCCCAAACATACTTTCATAGAACAAAATAAACACTAGGCAATGTAGCGATATTATATCAAAATGCAATAATCACTCATATTATTTTTCTATCATACTATAGTTCAGTAGGAATTGCGCAATATCTTTAAATACCTTACCTCATGTCTGTCCTCACCATTGAGTACTACGCGGACGACGTACTTGCACTACCACGATATACTTCGGATTATCTCTGGTGACAATACCTACAAACGATGCATTGGTCCAACCATTACCTGCTTGGTATTTTCATTTGAAGGCAATCTGCGATGTCCCTGGTTTCCCACCCAAAGTAAATCACGGTATACCAGCAATATGAAACAGTCCAGGATTATCTTGTATGACAGAAAACAATGCATCCTTCATTGCCTCTGCTGTATCTGATCTAAATATTTGGCTGACTACCTTAGGATTGCTTGGCTGATATTCCTTAGTGATACCATCACGTATCCCTGCCACTACCGTTGGTTTGACATAATATCCACCATTGATCAAAGGAGCATATGCTGCAGCAATTTGTATAGGCGTAGCAAGCAATCACTGACCAAAAGTATTGTTGAAATATCTCGCCAAAGATACATTGGCTACGGACTCTACCTGTCAGGCACTTTCTTGCGCTAACTCTATATTAGTCAGTTGTCCAAATCCAAGTTTTTCAACATAATTATAAAAGGTATTTTTGCCTATCTTCTGAGCAACTCTTACCATTCAGACATTACACGAATATACAAGCGCATGCAAGAAGGAATGGTCACCATAACATTCTTCCGCAGCATTTTTGATCGTAAACGGTCAGACATCTACCTGTCCTGGATCATTATAAAAATCATACAAGCGTACTTCATCGACATCAAAGGCAGCTCACATAGTAAACGCCTTGAAGATACTTCCAGGTTCGTATGGTAGAGATATATTTCTATCCACAAACACCTGTGCGCCATACACATTTTTTGCTATAAATTTTTGCAGACTCACATCATTTCTTTCGATGGTTGTAGCTAGTTTATAGATACCTCATGTCTGTATATACACAGGGACATCGATATACGTTTCATCATCTACCACATAACCAAGTTCAGGATCCAAGGGCTGAAGTGTAAATGCATCATTAAAACTATTTGCATCAAAATTTGGATAGCTGGCAGAAGCAATCACATGCCCACTCCATGGATCATAGACCAACACAGCAGTCGAATCGGCTCTAAAACTATCATTATATCACTTTATAATTCTCTCCACTTCTTTTTGAATTCCTGGATCTATCGTCAGATATACATCACTTCCCGGTACGACATTTTTTATTTCAAATTCATTGGCTCATACTTGGCCCATCCAGGCAGATGCACGGCCGATAATCTCACCATCGCTTCCTGCCAACAAACTATCAAAATACTGTTCTATCCCATAAAACACTTGTTTATTCTTATTCACATAACCCAGCACATGAGAAAGAAAACCACCAAAAGGGTAGTATCTCTGCGTATATGGCTCCAATCACAATCCATGCAATAAGGGTACTTTATCAGCAGTACGTTGACTATAGTATTGTTGTTTAAGTTTCTTTATTTCTTGTGCGATAATAGGATTAGTATCAGTCATAATTCTCACATACCTATTCTCTTGAGGAGAAAACTGCCTATCCACATTGGTAAAATCATCCAAATATCCAAATCTATCCAAGATTTTTTTGAACGCCAATATGTCTTTGGATAGATTAGCTACCCTCGTTGGTTCTATATAGACGTAATTATCATACAGTATTGTGACAAAAGGGAAATTAGCCTTACGCAATGCTTCTAAAAAATCATCACTTGTAAAAAATCCCACATAATTTCTCGATTTAATACCTAATTGTATACGTTGTTCTAGTTTGGATGATATAAGTTGCTGCGCTTGTCCTGTCGTAAACCCACTCAACACAGCAGCCAATTGTTCATTATATCATGTTCGATCAAAGGTAAGCCATCCAGAAGAAACTATCCCAGATCCATAATAGAAAAATTGCGGTTCATCAGGCAGTATTTTGGTACCAGCATAATTTTGGACATTTTTGATACATCACAAAGTATCCATAGGCTGCATACCAAATATCTCACACAAATGCTTATAAACAACCGGGGTAATAATCTCTATAAACTTAGCCTTATCTCAGACAAAGTGAGGATCCACAAATACATTATACATCGAGATGTTTTCAGTCAATTGGATTGGTTTACCGGACTTATCATACACAAATATATGTCATCTATCTGCTTCCAAACTTGATTTGCTTATATGTTGGTTATTGAGTGAATCATCATAAAATGAAGCACGGATGATCTGCACATAAAACAATCTCAAAAGAAGGATAAAAAACAATCCTCCAAAAAAGAGCAACAAATAAAATTCTCTCGTCACACGCACATGTTGCAAAAACGAGTATTTTTTGGACAATCTAGCGACATATCTTTCCAACCAGGAATACGAAGACTTCTGCGATATCATATAATACAGATCAATAGCAAACAATTACCGTGGTATCCATCCACTTGTTTTTTGCAACCAGAAAAAAGCTAATGAGTCATTCCGGGCTTGACCCGGAATCCAGAAAACATATCTTGTACAAAGTATTTATCATACATATAAATATTTTGTTCAAAACACCTCGCCCAAATCTCTACGATTATCTCAAGATCATAGCAATCGTGCTCATGATTATAGATCATCTATGATTTTTTTTCTTCCCAGAAGCTTTGTGGATGAGATTGTTGGGAAGAGGAGCATTCCCTATTTTTCTCACTTTAGTATGATTATCCGGGAATTATAAGCGAAGACGAGATCTATTTCTATGAGCAATGATCACGCAGATCCCGATAGCAATATATGCCATCAGCAACGAACTCTATGGATTTCTCACACTCAATATTCTGCGAAGTATTATCATAGCCAGAGCTAGCATATATATACTCCACACCAAAGAAACCAAGCGATATATCACCATATCACTGGCTTTGCTACCGATTCTACCGCTCACGCAACTCGCCTTTGATTATGGAGCCTTTGCAATATATTTTGCTATACGATGAGCCATGCTCCATCAGAAAAAGACTACAATTATTACGAGTCTATACGGAGCAAGTATATGGACGCTTATGATGATATTTTCTATTCCTAGCTTCCATTTTACCGCCACACAGCAGACAGCAGTGCGAATCTATGCAGGCATACATATCATACTTATGTATATACTACAGTATCAAAACTTCACCATACACATCCACCCAAAACGAGACAAAACTATACATCGGATAGCAAAAAAAGCACTTATCATCTATATAATACACCTCACCATATTTGTTATCATCAAAGCCATATTATGACACATTTTAGCATAAATAGCAAGTACAATACATACATACACACTTGCAAACATATATAGGAAGCATATATAGTCGGCATCTTTTTACTTATTGAGATACAAAAGTATCATGAAAAAATTAGGAATAAAAGCTCTCGTATTTGGTGCTCTTACATTCATGTGATTGAGTTTCGCAGTTACGACAGCATCATCTATAGCACCATGATTTGGAAATCAACCAATTCAAGGAGTACAAGGTTTGGGTACTGACGCAGATCAAGGAGAAAATTTACTCCAAGTTGTAAAAAACTTCATCAACTGGATGTTGGGAATTCTTGGTATGATCACATTGATTATATTGTTATACGGAGGTTTCCAGATGGTTACTGCAGCTGGTGATGAAGAAAAATACAACGCTGGATTTAATATCTTGAAACAAGCTGGTATCGGACTCGTATTTATCGGTCTATCATGGTTTGTTATCTCTATGATATTCTTCCTTATAGGAGTTATAACATCATAATCTCACAAGCTAAGATCTACATATTCTAATTATATCTTAATCGATACGATGAAAATAACCAACAGCATCAAGACTCTAGCAGTCATCTGTATAGGATCTATGATAGCGTGATTGACTACGGCAAATAGCTTTGGTCAAGCAAACTACACAAACAATATAGGCGTTCCTGGTGCCAACACTATTTCCCAGGGTAACCAAATAGGAACGGACACACTCATTAGTCAGATTATCCAAAACGCAATAAACCGAGTATTGGGTATACTTGCAATGATAGTGCTCGTATTACTTCTCTGGTGAGGTTTCCAAATGGTTACTGCAGCTGGTGATGAAGAAAAATACGGTGCTGGATTTACCATC
>CAZEYI010000042.1:0-7794 GCA_964516785.1 uncultured Candidatus Peribacteria bacterium | reverse complement strand
GCGTATTATCTTTGATATGTTGCTCCAATAGATCGTTATTCTCTGGACTTGGTTCTATAGCATAGATAGGAATTATATTGTTGAGACAACGACACAATAGTGTGAAATAACCCACATGTGCTCCTACGTCTATGATAGGATTCTCAGCAGTCTTGATGATATCATAGACTGACCTATATTCTTGATGTACAAAAATCTCATTCCAGATAGACTGGTCTGCTGTATTGCGGACATGATATGTGAAAGAAATATTATTACATGTATGTTGGATATTCTTCATACAGGGGAGTATATATATACGGGTATATATATCAAATCCATATCGTAATCACACATACCCACCATTTTGGGGCAAGGCTATTCTCTTGGGTCCTATAGAGCAAAAATTACAAAACCTCCATTATAGTCATTTCCCTATGTCAGCCATACTGTGGCTGATTTTTTGGACTTTCGCCCCTAACGGGCTAAGGGAATAGATAGTCTGCAAATGTTTGCCAAGCGTAGCTTGTCTATGGATCATACCAGCTTTTTCTAGTCAGCGAAGCGTCGTAATAAGCACCTTTTCTGTAATATCGGGGATGTTTCTTTTAAGTTCGCCAAATCTATGTGGTTTGCTTAAGACGAGTAAGACAATCATAGATCGTTTCCCGCCAGTAACACGCAGAAATTTATTGATAGGACAATGGATCACTGATGTATCATCATTCAGTCAACAATTATTAATAGGACATATTATACATTGTTTTTTCATTTTTGGGCTACTGACAAAAAAGTAGGTACTGTATATCCTAATCATAATAATTACAGATGCAAGCGCGCACCAAATTATCGATATATTTTAGTTCATACCGTATAAAATGACATTTTTTAAGATTCGTAAAAGAAATGGAAGTATTCAAACATTCGACAAAGAAAAGATTTACCACGCTATCCAAAAAGCATTTCAGGCGGGAGACCAACATGACGATATCCAGATAGATATTCTTGTAGAGCAGGTCATGACTGCATTGAATGATCAATACACCGACTTGCCAGATGTTGAATTGATCCAAGATATAGTAGAAACGGTTTTGATGCAGCATGGATACGATCAGGTCGCCAAAGCATATATTTTGTATCGTCAGAAAAGAGCAGAGGTTAGACAGGACAAAAATGTTGTTGTTGAGGTAGGTAAAACTATGGATGAATATCTTCAAAAAAGTGATCGAAGGGTCAATGCAAATGCAAACTCAGGGTATTCTTTATGATGACTTATTCTCAACGTTGCAGGTAAAGTAACTGCTAATTACTGGTTATCACATATTTACCCTAGTCAGATTGGTAACGCACATAGAAACGCAGATATACATATCCATGATCTAGACATGTTTAGTGGTTATTGTGCGGGACGAAGTTTGAGACAGCTACTGGAAGAGTGATTTAATTGACTCCCAAACAGAATAGAGTCTGCACCAGCTAGAAATCTCCAATCAGCAGTCAATCAGATGATAAATTTTTTGGGGACTTTACAAAATGAGCGAGCAGGAGCACAGGCATTCTCATCATTTGATACCTATCTTGCACCATTTGTACATAAACACAAACAAGAACTAAAGCAAAAACTATATACGCTAGGGATGATATTTATTTCTCAAGAAGCAGAAGATACATACATCCAAGAAGAAACATACAAATATGTAGTCCAACAAATGCAAAATTTTGTTTTCTGACTCAATGTACCATCCAGATGGGGTACACAAACACCATTTACTAATATTACACTAGATTGGACATGTCCACAAGACCTCAAGGATAAGGCATTGTTTTTGGGAGGTATAGAAAATGGATATTATGAAAAAAAATATGGTGAATTGGAAGACGAAATGAGGCTTATTAATAGGGCATTGATAGAAGTATATACACAGGGGGATGCAAAAGGAAGAGTATTTACATTTCCTATACCAACATATAATATTACCGAAGATTTCCCACGAGAAGATCCAGATGTCGATGCAATTTTTGAAATGACAGCAAAATATGGGATCCCATATTTTCAAAACTTTGTAGGTTCGCAGTTCAAACGACAGGTAGACGAAAAAGGCGGGAAAATAAAAGTAAGAAATCCTGACGCATATACTCCTGGTGCAGTCAGAAGTATGTGTTGTAGATTACAGCTTGACCTTACTCAGCTCATAAAGAGATGAAATTGATTGTTCGGCTCGGCAGAGATGACAGGATCTATCGGGGTAGTAACAATTAATATAGCACGTATTGGTTATAATTACAAATGAGACAAGCAAGGTTTTTTGGAGAGAATAAAATATTTAATGGATATAGCAAAGACTTCGCTTGAGATTAAAAGGAAAGAACTAACAAAGCGATTGGATGCGTGATTGTTTCCATATACCAAAAGATATCTTCATTGGTTCAGAAATCATTTTTCTACTATCGGCCTCAATGGTATGAACGAAGCTATTCGCAACTTCACGAACGATGCTGAAGATATGACTACACAATGGGGCAAAGATTTTGCTACCGAGGTGTTAGAATATATGAGGGATATTTTGAAAGAATATCAGGAAGAAACAGGCAATTTATATAATCTAGAAGCAACACCAGCTGAAGGTACTACTTATAGATTTGCAAAAGAAGACAAAAAACAATTAGACAACATTATTCAGGCAGGCACACAAGAAGCACCATACTATACTAACTCTACACAGATACCGGTAGGGCATACAGATGATGTATTTGAAGCATTAGAGTGTCAAAATGATTTACAGTGTAAGTATACAGGCTGAACTGTATTGCACTTATATATGGGTGAAAGAGTGTCAGATGCAACAGCTTGTAAGAATTTAGTCAAAAAAGTATTAAGCAATTATCAACTCCCATATATTACGGTGACTCCTACATTCTCTATTTGTCCAAAACATGGATATATTAGATGAGAACATGATTATTGCCCGCGTTGTGATGAAGAAATAGGCTATACAGGTACGAAGTTTGATATCAATACCAGAAGGATATTTACTGAGTATAATAGCAAAATGCAGAAATTAGAAACAATAACCACATAGTTTTTTATATACTATAATCATATTATTATGACCACTACAGACAATCAAGTCAGAACAAAATGTGAAATTTACACACGCGTAATGGGCTATTATAGACCAGTTTCTCACTTCAATATCGGCAAAAAATCAGAGTTTTATTCGAGGAATTATTTTATAGAACCACAAAAAGAATTGCTAAGCCCCAATCAAAAATTTAATGATAGATATTGTGGGACAAAAGCTATCCAAAAATAAACAATTTTTATTGTTTCTCATATGATATGAAACAAAGACTAAATATAATAATAAGTGTATGTGCATGATTCTTATGAGCAGCGGCATTTGTAACAATAAATACGTGGCTGAGCAATCCGATTGCAGAATTTTATGCCATAGAAACAGCAGTCCATGTCAGCCCGCATGGGTTGAGAAAATTGATAGACAAGCAAGATAAATCATTTATATTGGTAGATCTAAGAAGTGAGCAAGAATATAATAATGGACATATTGTCGGTGCGATCAATATCCCAGCATACAAAGATCCAGACACATCTGCCTATGATGATACAACAAGAATTGTAGGGGACTTTAAAAAAATCACAGAATTGTATCCTGATAGGTCTATTATAGTATACTGCTATAGTATGGTGTGTATGACAGGCAGAAAAATTGGGAAAATGCTTGCTACTGAGTGAATATATGTACAACATCTTGGCATAGGACGAAATGAGTGGAAATATCATTGGAATTTACGAAATCATGAGCATGAGCGATCACAAACAGCAGCAGCTGACTATATTACCAAAGACCCACAAGAGATAGGAATATTACAGACAGGAAGTAAAGCTTGCCCTATAGATAATGAATTTGGTTGCTAATATACAATATGCTTATAGGTGCTATACAAAAGACAACATTTCTAGACTATCCAGGGAAGATAGCAACACTCCTTTTTACTGTTGGATGTAACTTGAGATGTCAGTTTTGTTATAATAAGGAATTTGTGCTGCCAGAAGAAATAAAAAAAAATAAGGATACATATATAGATCAACAAGCCGTATACAATTTTTTGGAAACCAGAAAATGACTCATTGATGGGGTGGTAATTTGCTGAGGAGAGCCGACATTGCAAAAGGATCTATATACATTCATCTATACCATTAAACAGATGGGCTTCTTGGTCAAGCTTGATACCAATGGTCGCGATCCAGATATGGTAGCTAGACTTATTGAAGATAAGTTAATTGACTATATAGCTATGGATATAAAAGACTGTCCTTATACATGGTGAAGGTTAGTTGGTTCAAATGAAAAATATGCTATATACCAAAAGACAGCCAATATAATTTTAGCAAGTGATATTAATTATGAGTTTAGAACGACAGTTATAAAGTGATATCATACGGCAACAAAAATAATCAATATAGCAAAATCTATACAAGGAGCCAAGAAATATGCATTACAAAATTTTCAAATCCCCAAAACGTTACTCAATCCATATTTCAAAGGGAAGTCGTTTTCAGCCATAGAACTTCAAGGTCTCAAAAAAATAGTTGAGCCATATGTAGGAGTTTGTGAGATCCGCAATTAGTATTTTTATATATATTTATTATTATGTTATATCCAGAAATAATATCTCCATGAGGTTCATATACTAAGGCAATGGTTGCTGCTCACTATTGAGCGGATGCCATATATGTGTGAGTTCCCTATACCTCATTGAGGATGAGACAGAACAAAGTTAAAGATTTTGATATTCTCAAAACAACGATAGACAATATCCATGCATTGGGCAAAAAAGCATATCTGACCATGAATATTTTCCCCAGGAATAGCGATATGGGGATATTTGAATCCGTTGTGGAAAGGATCTCCAATCTCAATATAGATGCCATTATATTCAGTGATCCAGGGACTTATACAATCATCAAAAAATATCTTCCAAACGTCAGATTACATCTGAGTACACAAGCAAATACCCTCAATTATGAAGCCATTAGATTTCGATATGATTTGGGAGTGCATAGAGTGGTTTTAGCTAGAGAGCTAACTCTCCAAGAGATTAAAACAATCAAAGAAAAGGTCCCCGAGATGGAATTAGAAGTTTTTGTGCATGGATCTATGTGTATGGCATATTCAGGAAGATGCCTCCTAGGAGAATATTTTGCTGGAAGAGATGGGAATAGATGAGAATGTTCACATGTATGCAGATATAAGTTTAAAACATACCAAGACCCAACCGATGAACTATCGTATACAGGCACCGTCGAAGAAGAGAGGAGAGAAGGAAAAAAGTTCACTGTCGCACATGATGATGAAGGATCGTATATTTTTTCATCCAAAGATCTATGTACGATAGAGTATATTCAAGAGATAATGCCTTATGTCCATGGACTTAAAATAGAATGAAGAAGCAAAGGAGAACGGTATGTTGGTGCGGTTACCAAGGCCTACAAACACACTAGAGATGCCATCATAAATCATACTGCAATAAATACACAGGTAACTGACCTATTATATCAAATTCCCCACAGACCATATCGAAATGGCTTCTTATTTAATACCATCAGATCTGCTCCTGACAAAGAAGATAGTGGAGTGACGATACAATCTGCTGGCCCGACTATAACCAAGGAATATTATTCACTGATACTACCAGAAACCAAAGAGATTGTATGAGACAATAATAAAAAGATAGTCTGTCATCGCTGTATCGTCAAACAGCATATACAAAGCGGCACGCAGTTGGAATACGTCTCCCCCACCGCTCAAGGAAATATTGTCGTCCAACAATTCTATAATAAAAATGGCAAAGCCATCAGCGAAGTAAAAGCAACAGGAGATGAAGTATATGTCCAGACAGATATTCCATGCCAGTGATGGGACGTCTTATATGGTCCCGTATTGAATTATTAAGTATTGTGCCCATATGACAATATACCCCCTATTTTAAAACGTAATAAGTATGCATGCAGATAAAGAAGATGGATCTACTGATCGGACTATATATCTTTTGTATCTTTGCATCGGAGGTGATGTGAGCCAAAACATTCCCTTTGGTCAATATATTCGGTCATCAATTTAACGCGAGCGTTGCTATATTTTTGATACCACTGGTATATTCGATCAACGATATGATCGTCGAAGTGTTCGGCAAAGAGAGGATGAGACAGCTTATCAAGATGTCTTTGATGATTATCGTCTTGATTATAGCGACATCATTCTTCTTTACACGATTGCCTGCATCGACTCGTTTCGTAGGGACAGAACTCGCATACGACACAATATTTGGCCTATCGGTGAGGATGTCTATCGCTAGTTTGCTCGCATTTGCATCAGCAGATTTCCTCGATGTGTATGTTTTCTCCAAACTCAGACAGAAATTATGAAATTCTAAATTATGGTTGAGGACAAATCTTTCAAATATTATTTCCGAATTTATTGATACATTTGTCTTCATGATATTAGCCTTCTATGCGTTTGATCAATCTTTTGGAGGAAATTTCTCATTTATCCTCAGTATAGGTATCCCATACTGGATATTAAAATGTATTATGTCAGTAATCGGGACGCCATTTGTATACCTATGAGTCCGCTGGCTCAAGGGAGACAAATAGTCGACCTATAAAAATGTGATTATATATAGATCACAACTATCAAAAAGCTCCGTCATAATGACGGAGCTTTTTGATATCTATTGTTGTATAATTATCTTCCAGCTAACCATGCGTGTGCTCTTTGGAGCATGATCCATATGTTTGCTCTGATATCCATGATTGTTGGATCATTGATTGTAATGATGCCAGCGTTAAACAATGCTTGCATGTATCCAATATAGTATGGATCCATATCCTTGTATGCATTACCAAATATCAACCTACCCAATACGGTAGCAATTTCTCATCTTGAAACGAATGTGTTTGGATCGAAGTTTGTTAATGGAGTGTTTTCATCTACCTCCAATCCCATGATCTTCATAGAACAAGCCGCAGTTATGAAATCTGCAAGGTCTCCCAATGATGCATCGACATCGTCATATGAATTACACATTTCTACTCTAGAAGCATCAATTGATTTGCCCAAAGCATTGTTTGCAAATTGTACCATCATCTTAGCTAATTGTGCTCTGGTAGTGCCTTGTTCTGGCATAGCTGATTGTACATCACCCATAGTTGTAATACCAAGAGAGTAGGCATATTGATAAGCTTCATTTACCTCATCTTCATAAGGAGAATTTGAGACATCTCCTTTGGGCTTATCATCATTAGTTACATCATCAAAACTCTCTTTTACTTTGTCCTCATCAATATTTTTATCTGTTGATCTCGGGCCAGAATTTGATCACGCTCCACCTCCATCAGAAGTATCTTCATCTGCTATAGAATCAGGATCATAACCATACCCATATCCATATGCGTAATAAGCCCATCCATCATAACCATACCCATATCCGTACCCATATCAGGTTTCACTATCCAAGACATCCCAGTTCGTAAACTCAGATATGATAGTAAGTGCTGCAGGCGCAGCAATAATAAACGCTAATCCGAGGACGAGTGTTGTGGGTAAAGTAAGAAATTTTTTGATATTTTTGAGATAAGGCATGATAGAAAAATAAGCATAAAACAAATTATTCTATCAGAGAAATAAGCAATTTGGCCCAAAATGCAAGCTATTTGTATATGCATATTGCATAAAATTTAGCGTAGTCTATATAGTATGAAATGATCATTATTGATTGCTTCTACCACAAGTC
>CAZEYI010000041.1:0-7820 GCA_964516785.1 uncultured Candidatus Peribacteria bacterium | reverse complement strand
ATATTCTTTGCCAGCGGCATCTATAGCTGTCACATGGGGTAATTGCTCAGTGACAAAGTCTAGCTGATCCATATCTTTTGGTAGTGCGGTATAGTCTGTGATATCATTCATCAAAAAACCCAATCTCCCAAAATTCACTCCCACAAAAGGCAGCTCATACTGCTGATATTCTTTCATCATATGCAGCATAAAACCATCGCCGCCAGCTACGAGAATTGCGTTAGCTTGTTTTATGTCATCAGTAAAAAGAGTAGGATTGCTATCGATATAGTCCTGTAGTTTTTGTATATTCTTTTTGGTATCCAGAAGTGGATAATAACGCATAGAGTTTAGAGACAATAAGGTAACAAATAGAGTTATAGTGAGTTGAGTAGGTTTTCCCAACTATATTTTTAAATATCTCTAATACTTATTTTGGTCGTGGTATTACTATTGTGCGTATGGAAAAGAGTAAATTTTCGATCTTTAAGTCATCACAGAGATCTTTCAAGAATTATCCTGTCAGCAATCTGTGTAATATTGCCGTGTTCATCATCACTATACCCATATTCTTTTGGCAAAACCATGTTTTCCCACAGTTGTTTTCTAATACCTATTTCGTTTGTTTCAAAACGATGTATATCGTGCAACACAGTTATAGATTTTCTCTCTGGGGTATTTCATGATCCTCCTGCTTCAAATCACAATAAATGCGAAAGTTGTTTGTTATACATAGCATAGCAAGCTATATGAGCCACATACTCTTTGAGAATATCTACGTTTTTAGTTCACCAATCATATTTATATAACACGTACTCTCTAAATTGTTTTTTTTGGTCCTCTGTAAGTTCGTCAGACAATCGCATATAAAGAGATTCCTGTATTCAGGACTGGCTTGATTGTCTAGCAGTAATTATACTGCAGGGTTCGGCAAGACAGACATTCTGCTTAAAATTGTCCATACTTGGGCCATGGTTATTTTCACGCAAGTCATGTAGCAAGGCATGTTTCCCATGTACTCATTCATCTGATTGCTCAATAAATGCCTTATATATATCATTATCCCTCCATCTATATTTGGTTCACATTGAGTCTTTATATCACTTTTGTTCAAAATCATCTAACCTTACCGATATAGGCTTCCAAGTTGAACCAAAGGATTCGTCTAGGTGAATAATTTTATGAGGAGTATTAACAACATTAAAATCTAGATCATAAGCTCATACTCTTAACGAAAACGCCTCCATGCTACGTAAATAGATCATAAACAGGGATAATCATAGTTATATGAAAATTAAAAACAACAAAAAGTCAATATTGATAATTAAAAAATCCTCAAATTGGAGGATTTTTTAATAGTATTATTGTAGATATTAGAACTCCCACGTACCCTTCATACTACTCGACTGTGTATAGTTAGTCACCGTAGATTCAAAGAAGTTTGATTTTTCACTATTGTTGTCTTGGAGTCTTTCCAGATGCTTGTATGGATTTGACGTGATCTCTGGATACAATGGCTCCAATCCTATCATCTGCAATCTGAGGTTTGCTAAGTATCTCGTGTAGTCATGGATGGTCTCGTCATTCATACCCATAATTCTGTTTCTGATGATGTGGCATGAGAATTTTTCTTCTTGTTGGACTGCTGTCTCAAACATTTCGTATATGATTTTTTCGTTGAACATCTCAGGGAATTCTTGTTTGATAGCCTTGATGATATTTGCAAACATCACCACGTGTGTGAGTTCATCTCTTCTGATGTAGTTGATCATTCTCTGCGTTGCAACCATCATCGCACGATCTGCCAATCCATCAAAGAATGCAAATCCATTGTAGAAGTATAGCCCTTCGAGCAAGAAGTTTGCTACGATACCTCTAAAGAAGTTCTCATCACTTGGATTGTCTACGAAGTTTTGATACAACTGTCCGATATATTGATTTCTCTCGAGCATGATTGCATCATCTCTCCAGTAGTAATAGATCGCTTCTCTCTTTCTACTGTCGACCACAGCTTCCAGGATGGTAGCATAGCTCTGTGAGTGGATAGCTTCTTGATATGTCTGTATTGCCATAAGTAAGTTTACTTCTGGCGCAGTGATATACTCGCTGAAATTTGGTAAGTTTGATGTCTGCAAACTATCCAAGAAGATGAGGAATGACAAGATACCATCGTAGACATCTCTTTCATCGTCAGTTAGTTTTTGCTTGTATTGGATAGCATCATCGTTGAGTCCTGATATCTTTTCTGGTACCCAGAAGTTACCCATCATGGTCTGATACATTGATTTTGCCCATGAATATTTGGCATTGTTTAGATTCATGAGACCAGTGGTCTCTCCCTTGATGATGGTTCTGTCAGAGACGGTATCATTACCTTCTGGGTTGAATAGCTTCTTTGGTTGTTGAGCTTCGTCTTGGTGTGTTTGATCGGCAGCAGTCATAATTTTATGCGCTAGTAAAAATTAAAGTATTTGAGATTATTATATATTTTTTTATCGGTCATCCCGGACTTGATCCGGGATCCAGTTTATTATGTTCTGGATCCTGACTTTCGTCAGGATGACAAAAATGAATTATCCACTACAGCTCACGCATTCCTTCACATCCATACTCATACTTCTCACGTAGTAGACAGTCTTGAGGCCAGATTTCCAAGCCTTGAGATAGTATGCGTACAAGTCAGCAGGAGTTACTTGCATAGGATTGATCATCCATTCGAAACTGATCGCTTGGTCGATCCATTTTTGGATCACAGCGACAACATCGATGACATTGTTCATGTCCATATTGACGTATTCTTTGTAGTACCAGAATGTATCTTTGTTTAAGTTTGGTGCTACGTTTACGTTTGGAGCGATGCTATTTGTCTCCACGAAGTACTTCTTGTACACAGGCAAGACACCAGCTGTTGTACCTACGACCAAGTTTGTCGATGTATTTGGTGCAGGCGCCAAGTGGTATGAGAATCTTACTCACTTTTCTTTGATATCATTGATAAGAGTTTCCCATTTCGCACCGTTTTCTGTATTGGCATGGTACCATTGTACATCTCTACCAAATAATAATCCCTTACTCCATTCACTACCAGGGAACAATTGATATGCCCCTCTTTCGATAGCCAAGTCTTTGGATGCTTCCAATGTTGTGTATGCGTATTGTTCAAACAATTTGTCCATCGCAGTCACTGCATCTGGAGTATCATATGCTATCTGATGTGTAGCCAAGTATTCTGCAACTCACAAGAACCCAAGTCCGACACTTCTATATCTCATAGCCGTGCGTCTTGCTTCTTCGATAGGATAGTAATTGAGCGTGATCACATTGTCCAATATTCTCATAGCAATAGGTATGATAGCATTTATCGCTTCTGGAGTATTTACTTTACCTACATTGATAGATGCTAAATTACATACTACCATATCGCCAGGCTTATATGTGATAGATACGGTACCATCCTCATTACTCTTTTCACTCACAAATTTCGATGTCTTCACATTTTGGATGATCTCTGTACACAATTGCGTAGAGTAGACCATACCTTCGTGTTTGTTTGGATTGAGCTTGTTCGCAGTATCGCGGAAGAATGCATATGGCATACCTGTTTCTACGACAGTCTTCAAATATTTTTTGAACAATTCTTTGGCTCCTACACTTTCTCTCATCTCCAATCTCTCGTCTTTTTCACACTGGAGATACATCGCTTCAAATTCATCACCATAACGATCTTCAAGTCTCACGCCGTAGTGTTTTTCTATTTCAGTAGGATCAAACATAGTCCAGTCTGCATTTTCTTCTACTCTCTTGAAGAAGAGATCACAGAATGATACTGCAGGGAAGAGATCAAACGCTTTTCTTCTTATATCTCCTGTTTCTGTTTGCATATCCAAGAATTCGTATACATCTCTATGTCGGATATCCAAAGTCACCGAGATCGCACCTTTTCTAGCACCCAATTGATTGACCGCGATAGCAGTATCATTGATGACTTTGAGCCATGGCAATGCACCACCTGATGCACCTTTTACACCTCTAATACTAGAACCTTTACATCTCACATGCCCCATATAGACACCAATTCCACCACCAAACTTAGAGATCTGTGCCATATTTTCGATACTGTGGTAGATACCTCTGAGATCATCATCCACATCCATCTTGAAGCAAGACGAAAGTTGGTGAAAGTTTGTTCTTGCATTGAGCAAGGTAGGAGTAGGTAATGATATTTCTTGACGAGAACATGCATGATACATCTTGAGTGCAGTTTCCAATCTTGTCTCATCTGGTTCTGGGATTGCTAAGAAGAGAGCAGCAGCCATATACATTTCTTGTGGCAACTCCATAATTACTTTATTTGGATTGAGCAAGTATCTTCTCTTGTACATAAGTACGGTAGTGTAATTGTACGTGAAGTCTCTGCTGTTATCGATAGCATTTCCAGCTGTTACAAAATCTTCTGCGCTATAGTATTTGTAGAAATCCTTATAATACAATCCTTTAGCGATATACATATCCACCAAGTCCTTGAATGCATTACCATTGTATATACTCTTGAAGTCAATGTTTCTATTTTTGCTCGCCTTTTTGTACAAATCGAGCGTAGCCAATCTACCAGCTATAAATTGTCGATCAGTGTTTTCTACAGATATGAGATCAATAGCAGCTTTGATAAGGACGCTCATGATGTCTTCAGTCTTTACCTTGTCCAAAATATACTTCTTCATCTGTTCTTGCATCATCTCAAATGGACAAGATGCTTCATATTCTTTGGCAACATACGAATATACTTTTTTGATTTTCTCGAGATCAAAATCTTCGTGACTACCATCAGCTTTAGTAACTTGCAATGTCTGTGCTTCAAATTTTTTGACATCGCTTTCGTGTTTCTTTTCTCTTGCTTCACTACGGCCAGCTCTATAGAGGATGTATTCCTTGGCTACTTCGTATTTGTTGAACTTGATAAGGTTTTGTTCTACGACGTCTTGAGTTGTTTCCACGCTAAGAAAATCATGTTCATGGAGTTTTGCATGGATCTCACTAAGATCAGTATAGATTGCAGATACGATAGCTTGTACCTCTTCATTTTCTGCAGCGAGATCACAAGCAACATATGCCTTGAGGATCGCGTCATGGATACGTTGGAGGTCAAATTCTACAACATCGCCAGTTCTGTTTTTGATAAATTTGATAGCCAATTCGGTAGTCACACTCATGGGAGAAAACGAGGAAAGATATAAAATAAGGGTAATTGTCTACTTGACATATGTCCTTGTATAGCACAAGATGTTGTGTTTGATGGGTATCGAAGACCACAAGATGTTGTGTCTGCACAGTAGGAATGACAAAAGTCTTTGCAAGGGAAAAATGATTAATATTTTTTGTTCTAAAAGAGCTTCGCAAGACAAAAAATATGTACAAACAAAAAATTGACAGACACAAAGTCTGTCAATCTCGTTGGTTTATTGTAGGATATATAGATATGTCAGTCTACATAAGGGTTCTGGCGAGATAGTCTTCTTTATTCTCAAAAACCACCTCTATTTTGACTTGTTGTTCACAGATAGTGCTGAGAAGATGCTCTATATATTGTACATGTTCTTGTTTTCCCAGCAGCATATGAGCCATCTTACCGGTTGTAATGATTCTGATAGTATGGTTGCCTACATATTCCAGTATGATATGATCTTGGAGGTTTTGCTTGATGCCTTCTCTATCTATAGCAGCGATTAACTTCTCGTTGATGAGATCCATATCCCATACAAAATCATCATTGTGTGTTGGTATGGCATCTTCCACATCATCAGTTTTCGGAGATTGCTTTGGTTCGGCCTGTGCTTCTTGTATTGGGGCAGAGCTAGGAGATTGTATTGCTTGTTGTGTCGCTGGAACTACAACAGAAGCTCATCATCCCACAAAAAACTTATGATAGGCCATTTTATACACCACACTTGCATAGGGGTAATATCTGATAGTGCTCATCACATACGATAGCATTTCTATCACACGCATATAGCCATCCATATTTTCATATAGACGCGTATCTATATAGACGATCAATTGTTTAGCAAAATTGTATAAGTCGATACCTTGATTGTGCAAGGCATCTATGGCAGCAAAAACTGCTTTTTCATCTCATGCTAATGTTGTATCCAAGAATTGTTTGATCGTATAATTACTCGCAACACCTAGGAAGCTACTCACGTGTGCAGCAGTCACTTTGCCAAGGATGCTCACTTGGTCCAGATACTTTATCGAATCACGCACACATCACTCAGACATCTGCGCTATCATATCAAAAGCTTCAGCTTCTCGTTCAATATTTTCTTTAGCCGCGATTTCTTCCAAGTGTTTGATGATGATATCATCAGCTACTTTCTTAAAATTAAATACCTGACAACGAGATATGATAGTCTCAGGTACCTTATTTATTTCTGTTGTCGCTAAGATAAATGATACATAGGGTCTTGGCTCTTCAATTGTTTTGAGCAAGGCATTAAATGCACCTTTAGACAACATATGCACTTCATCGATCACATATACTTTTTTCTTAAATACTGTCGGCGGATACGGTACTTTAGCAAGTATTTCTTCTCTAATATTATCCACGCCGGTATGAGATGCTGCATCGATTTCTACGTAGTCGAGTGTTGTTCCTTTGTCGACGGCTTGTATCACAGGATCGTTTTCATCAGGATTGCCCTGAGCATCAAATGTAGTCGCATTGATGGCTTTGGCAAAAAGTCTGGCAGTAGATGTTTTCCCAGTTCCTCTCGGACCAAAAAATACATAATTTTGGTTTCCCAGGCTATGGTTTTGTGATTTTGCCTTGAGGATATCGACTATATGATCTTGTCCGATAAGTTCATCAAAATTTCTTGGACGATACTTGTTGGCCAACGATTGCGCTATGTCTGTCATCAACTATATGCACGGATAAATACATGACCGAACTATACAAAAGACCTCGTATTTTGCAATCATAAAAATCCTGCACTAGCAATTTGTACACAATTAATTATCGCTAATACGATAATTATTTATTTTGATTCATACGCACATGCACCAGCATGCCTTGCGATATGCAGCCATCCCCAAAGCGACACCATCGCAGATCAAAAAATCCGAATTACCAGCGCCGAGCGATGAGGACATTGCTCGCACTCAGGCACGATTGGATAAGCATCACATTTCCGCCATGGTCGATGAACAGCCTTGATATCATCACACGTTTAGTATGATGCCAAGTAGGCCATATATCGTGTATTATCAGTGAGATATTTCTTTGCTCAATAGTATGATTATCGGTATTGTTGGTCCTAGAGATATGACGAACTATGGGCAGAAAGTACTCGAAGAAATATTTACACATTTGCCACACTACGACGTCGTGACGGTGTCATGATTGGCGGATGGTGTGGATACGACAGTACATCAATTATCTATAGAAAAGCATATCCCAACTATCGCAGTATTAGGCTGATGATTTCACCATTTCTTCAATAGCCCTAGAAGACAACTCATCGAACAAATTGTTGCCAACGGATGATTGGTTCTTACGGAATTCAAACCACAGCAAGACCCCACGCACTATACTTTCCCCCAGCGCAATCGTATCATAGCATGATTGTCGCAAGTTCTCTTTATACCAGAAGCACGCAAAAATTCATGAAGTTTGATCACTGTTGATTTTGCCATACAGATGCACAAGCCAGTGTATGGTGCACCAAGTTCGATATTTAGTCCACAGAGTCAGGGCATTCATGACTATATGCAGCGCGGCAGTATTCGTCCTATCGCAGATATCCCAGAACGATTGGACAGTATCATGCCACGTATGACACAGA